>NZ_JAULSJ010000022.1:0-73672 GCF_030518295.1 Chryseobacterium urinae
AGAATACCGATCATGTTTTTACTGATCATTAACTGGTTGTTTTTTTCGTGGGCGTACTGGTAATTTGTCTCTGTGATGCTGTTATCAGGGGTTGTGAGGGTTTGTTTGGTCATTTGATGATGATTAGCTGAGGTACTGAACGTTTTTGTACCTGATACCATGTTTTGAGATCCCAAATGTTCCGTTGTTGTTTTTATAAAATCTCCGTTTTCATCAAAATTCTGAAAAGAATAATAATAAGTATCAAATGGATAACCTGTTCCCCATGTAACAAAATCTGTCAGATTTTTAGGTTTAAAAATCATATCGTAATCAATACCATACACCGTTTTAGGCTTTATACCGTGTCCATCATTTACATAATACTCATAAGTTTCCTCCTGTCTGTCACCTAACTTATTGAATAAAATTTTTCCATTTTTAGGATAATCATAACAAGGCAGTGTAGATGAAGCTTTTAAAAAATTTCCGTCTGTATTGTTATAAAAACATGATCCAAGGTAATCTCCCAATGTTGTTTTGTTTTCAAATACGGAACTAATTGTAATTTTCTCATTGGTTAATAAATTAATTTTAGTTTCTTTTGCAGCAGTATAGGAGATTATTTTTCCACTTCCGGTTTGCATTGGAAATCTGCTTTGGGAGTTGACAAAGTTTTTTCCGGGAATTTGCTGAAGAAAATCAAGTTCGAAATTACTGATGCCGGATTCTACATCATTGTCATTTCTGTAATTGTAATTTTTAGAAAGAACCAGTATATTATTTTCGTTATAATTTTCAATTTTGTTAATTCTCAATCCTCCGAAGGGAACTTCAACGCCATACGCTGTATTTCTTGTGGTATTAGGATCAATCTCTTTCCATTTTATATTTAATGTTGCTTCATCAGCATTGTAATCAAAAAGCTGACTTTCCGGTGCATTCGGGTTTCCTGCATACACTTTTACCTGAATGGTGTTTGAAGCTGTTAATTGGTTGTATGGGATCTCAATAACTCTTGTTGTATTGGTTAAAAGCTTTTGAGATAAAAGCTCCTGATTATTTGCATTTAGTATTTTATAATATATAGAACAACTTCCGTTAGTGGGTAGTGAAAGATCAGGGTAGATGCATTTTGTAGTGGTGGTATTAAGCTCAAACCTTACACTGCTCTGGCTTGTCAGCTTATTGGCATCAATATTTAGGGGAATATTATAGGTTTTATTAATTTGTTGTAAAGGGTTTTCTGAAGTAGAAAAATAGGTATCAGACAAAACATAAGGAATAATATCATGTATTTTATAAGTTCTTTTTATATCCTGCTGAAAAAATATTCCTTTATTGCTTTCAGAATAAAATTTAGTTTTTCCTCCTGTAGGCATAATAATTTCTTCCAGCTGACCTGCTTTAGCAAAATCAGTATTCACATTCCTGTTATTTTCTTCTTCCAGGACAACATCTATACTTGGCGTTAAACTAGGATTATTTATTTTCCCATTATAGTAACCCCACCAGTCTCTTGCATAAGAAAACCGATGTGGCAAAATCTGGTTATTATAATTAAACTGATAAGAATTATGTAAGTTAACATCTCCATATATTACTTTTTTTAGCATTAATCTTTTCGTAATATTATCATTGTTTTCAAAATAATTGCAGGAGTAAACAGGAGCTGCAGGAGGCAGAGAGTTCATATAATCATATTGGAAAGAAACTTTATCAATATTTCTTCCATAATAATCTTTTATATCAACAGATTCCAGTTTTTTACTTGCTACATCATCAAAACGGGCAGACTTGTTAAATACAACTTCTCCGAAATTTCCGTAAATTCTTTTAATCTGATAATTGTAACCTTTGGTTCTGGAAAAGTTGTTATAGACAGTACCCCTTGGATCATCAGGATTAAAGGAGTCGACCGTTTTCGTTTGTCCTGCCATCTCACAGGTATCATAAAACAAACCTTGTTCGTATTCGAAATTCAGTTCGCTGTTCTGAGGACTAATAATTTTTTCCAGTATCCATGTCTGATTATACGATGACTGAGAACCCATGGGTTCAGTCCCGATGGATGTTCCTCCGTGAGTATAAGTATGAGAAAAACTTAATGTATTTCCCTTCTTATAAATATACTGAAATCCTGTAGGACTTATAAATGTCCATTTTCCCGAAGTAGTATCATAATTAATTGTATAGTCTGAATCTGGAAACTGTACAAACTGTCCCACTGGATTTTGAGAATTCCGTTCCTGATTAACCATAAATGATAACGTTTGTCCATCGGGTAAAAATACTTTGTAATCATCAGACTCCAAATCCAGAGTTCCGCTTCTGTATCTTTCATCTATATTATAAGCTGCACTTGCAGGAAGTATACCCTGACTTATTTTACGCATTATGTCGGCTGCAATAGCAACTGTATATTGTGTTTCATAGAAGAATCCATTAGGCAAATCATCAGGAAGCTGCCGTACTGTCCTTATTAAAGAGGGAGCAGATAATGACCAACCCAGCCCTACCCAGGAGGATTTCTCATTTACAGGAATCCCACTGTAATTATACGATAATCTAATATCATAGATAATATCAGAGTTTTTGATGGTATAAATAGGAATTCCAATGTCGGGTTTTCTCTATTTTTAATATTTATCGTTTCGTTTTTCTATTAGAGAGCGAAACTAAATTATAGAACAAAGAGACTGTCCTTTTTAGACAGTCTCTTTTATTATTGCTCACGGATTACAAATCCGCGAGATCGGTTGAATTAGGAAGCTTTTTTACAAATTCTTTTATTTTAATATGCTTCATCCCATCGTGTTGCATATAATGTTCAATTTTTAATGCTTCATTATAATCCTTATAAGATATTTTATACATTAATAGACCTAAAGAAAATTTTGATATTTCAAGCCTTAATTTCTCCATTTCCAATGGATGAACCTTACCATCTTTTTCAAGCATTTCTGCAAAATCTGTCAGTTTTTGACATATATAATAAATCTCATCTTTAAGGAAGACAGTAGGTAACCTAAATAAAAAGTGAATTAAAGCAAGAATTTTTCTTTTATTAAGACTGTATTCATTTATTCCGTAAAAATATCTTATTTTGTTAATATTTATATCATTGTTTGCTAATAAGAGTTTAATTACTTCTCTAGGATTTACCTGATTTAAATAAAAATCTTTCAATTCTTTGAGGCTTGTCCATCCTGCTCTGTGTAATGATAAATCTGCTTGATGTAGATAAGCAAATAGAAATATACATAGATTATATTCTAATTTTATTTTTTTCATAAATAAATACAATTCAAACCATTATTCTTTTAAGAAACCTTCAAAAGAATCTCCAAACTCCGACTCCAACCCTTTTGCCAGAGCTATACCTGTTGTTGAACTTAATTCAAAATCAGAATTTTCATCAATTATTTTCGATATCGTTTCTAAAGCTTTATGATCGTAATATTGACTTACAAAGAATTTAGGATTATTTAAAGAAAAAGCCCCTTTAAGATATTTACAACCTGACATAACAAGATATATAATATCTTGTTTTTGTTTTGAATTTATTTTTATTGCTAATTTCGTATGAGTAATATCAAACAACCAAATTCTTGCCTGATCTCCTGTATAATCATTTAATATATTATTTATTTCGTCTATTTTTGTTGATATATTCATAATATATTTATTTGTGTATAAATTGTGCTCCATCCCAAATAACTTCATTTCCTCCCTTTATAAAAGTGGTTTTCTGTAATAATCCAGGATTGGTTAGTACATGATTAAATTCAAAATTTGTAATTCCTGGCTTATGATAAAATGGATCAAAATTTGTAACTTCAAACCTAATACCTGCCGCATTTTCTGCGGCTTCTCTGAATGAAGATCTAAAGTGAAATTTATCAATTGATGCTTTCCCCCAATCTACAGTTGTTAATCCTGCTTTTTGCCACGCACCATATTCATAAATTATAGCTCCAGTTCCTCTATGTAAAGCTAAATCTTTATCAATTCCTAAACCGATTATTTTTCCTTCTAAAGGTAATTCTTTTAAAGCTAATTGTGGTTTTTTCAAAATAACCGCAGCCAATAAGGTAGCCGCAAAAAAACTTTCCTGTTCATCCTTATTAAAATTATTTTCTACATATATCCCTGCAATATCGAAAATTCCTAACGGATCACCTATTCCTCCAATCATCATTACCCCTCTGTCATTTCTGACACCAGCCATTGGATCAAACGGTTGTGCCTGTCTTCCTATATACGTAGATAAATGCTTATCAATTCCAAAACTTAAAGTTAATCCAGTAAGTGCTAAGTTTCCCTGATAGCTTTTCGGTGCAGATAAAACAAGCGGCGGCAATGTATAAGTACCATCCCCCATAGTAAATCCGCCACCATATCCTACAGTAGAACCATACGCCAAACTTCCGCCTCCAGCATGACCTCCTTTATCTCCGCCATCGTAATTACAAATCCGCGAGATCGGGTATTGGAGTTCGGATTACATGCTTTAGCACACAATTTAAGAGAAAAAGTCGCCTGAAGAGGACAACTTTTCACTTTTTCTGAAAATATTGAAAAAATTTTATAACAAAAATCCGCCTCAAATTTTGTTGTGAGACGGCTTCCTTTATTATTGCTCACGAATTACAAATCCGCTAGAGCGGTTTATTCACTGCTATTACCATAGATTAGCAAACCACAAATAACAAATATTATTACGGTAATAAAACCAACTTTAACATCTTTGGATTCTTCTTTTTCAAAATTTTTCTCAGATGCTTGTTGTTGGTTTTTAAAATTAAGTTTAAAAACAAAAATGAATCTTATTAAACTGCCTAACAATCCTAAAAAATTTATATCCATTTTAAAATTCTGCTGTATTATATATTGTTTTTTTTGTTACTATTTTAATTCCAAGCTTTGCTCCGAAATTTAAAATAGGTTGTTTCACTAAATTTAATTTCGCTCCTACACCAAATGAAAGAGCCTCAATACCAGGTATAGCAATTTTTTCAAACTTTTCTTGTTCAGACATTACAGTTTCTCCGTCTATGTACTTCATTGTCCTACCAAAAGATCCATTTTTAAATCCCCATAAAGTCATATCCATTTTCACATGTATATTTTCCATTCTTCCTTGCTTATACATTTCTTTTGGAACTTGACTCAAGCCGTAAAAGAAATAAGCAAAAAATTCAACTCCTTCAACTGGCTTTGAGATGATATTATCAGCGATAAAATTCCATCCTTTTCTTATTGTTGAATATTCGGATCTTGGATTGCCTTGATCTTTATTCATAAAAGAATTCAAATTTAAGCTTCCTTTGTTTGCAACAAGCCCTTGTATACTATTTCCACTCGCAGGCATTCCATTTGTCCAGTACACGTAATTTAGAACTCCATTGGTGACTGTGCCATAATAAGAATTAAAATTACCATTAAAATCTAGTGTAGATCCAATACCATATCCGGCATACAGACCCGCAGTTCCTCCTACATAGACAAAACTGCCAATTCCTCCGCCAGCCCCTGGCTTTCCTCCGGATTCCGAATCACTTGAACTATTTTGCCAATAAGAATTGGTTCCATCTGGATAATTATGATTGTCTTCAACCTCAAAGTTATAGACTTTTACCTTTTCATCCAAGAAATTAATAGATTCTACAGAAGAAGTTGTTTCGTCTAAGGTTGTCAAAAGCATTCCCTTGGTAAGGTCTTTGGCTTCTATCCAGCTTCCGTTTATGTATAAAGAGACCGATATTTTTAATCAGTCTCTTTTCAAATACTTATTTATCAAAACATTATTCGTGATTTTTTTTACTTGGATTAAGATACCATCTTCCTTCTTTTTTATATAACATAATATTATAGATTAATATTTTAGTGAAAAAAGAAGGATAATCAGAATCTACTTTCAATAAAACCTTACGTCCATCCACTTTCTCTATACATATAATATTAGTTTTTGGATGATCGTAACCTTCTTTTTTATAATTAAACTTCTCATAATCATTGCAAAGTTCATAAAAATCATTTGGGTAAATCTCATAGAAATTATTGTTAATCATAGATATTACCCTATTTGAAGTTACAAGTAAATATGAATCATTTAAATCACATTCTAATATCGGTAATTCATTTGGCAATAAATATACTTTTGTGGATTTATAATTATTATCAACAATTTTTGTGTACATTTTATCATTAAATGTGTGCCAATCTTCAGGCTTTTTATCAATACATCTTAACGTAATTTCCAACACTTTTTTTTTAAATTCTTTTGTCTCCATATTTTAATGTAAAACTTTTTCCCAAAAAACAGTATCTCCTTCTCTACTAAAATAATAGCCTAATTCATCTGCCCATCCTCCATGTTTAAGAAAAGAATTATGAACCATATTAAACTGTATGCGAACTTCACTCATTCCATATTTTTTCGCCATATTTTCAGCTGTTTCCGCTAATGCTTTCATTACACCATTTCTAGGCGCACTTGAGCTTCTTAATATTGCAGTAACTTGCAATTCCATGACATCTCCTGTAAACCATCCCATATTAATACTAGCATCAAAATTTGAAACATATTTCCCAAAGTGTCCCATAAATTCATTCATTAAGGAACAATCATTATGTACCAAAATCCCTTTCTCAGAAACATAGTAATTGTGATTGCCTTCAACCTCAAAGTTATAGACTTTTACCTTTTCATCCAAGAAATTAATAGATTCTACAGGAGAAGTTGTTCCGTCTAAAGTGGTTAAAAGCATACCTTTGATAAGGTCTTTGGCTTCTGTCCAGCTTCCATCTACGTAGAACGGATGTTCCGGGGTGCAGATAATTTCGGTACCGTTTACAGAGATTTTTACCAATGAAGAAGAAATATTGCGGGATAGCTCAACTACTTTTTTCAGTTCTTTTTTGCCTGTTCCTTCATTGTAGCTCCATACAAAATCTCCCTCCTTAATATCTTCAATCTTTTTGCTTCCGTTTTCTGTGGCAACCAAAGTTCCTTCTGTAAAGCAGATTCTAATCAATCCGTTAGACACTCTTCCCAATGGTCCACAAAGATAGCGGCTTAAATTAGCGGCTCTCCATCCGGCAGAAATTAATTCCCCACCAGCAAAAGAAGCAGGGAGTTCTAAAAACAGAAACTTTTCAAACTCTGCAACTTCCATCGATGCTTTCGAGTTCAGAATGTATTGCCCCATGTTGCTGCTGTTTACATCATAATTCCAATCTCCTAAAGCTCCGGTAATTTTGCTCATCATAAGGGAACGATTGTATCCGATATTATCAGAATCATTCCAACTAAATTTGCTTCCTTTAAAATTTAAAACAAGCGGCGGCAATGTATAAGTACCATCTCCCATGGTAAATCCGCCACCATATCCTACAGTAGAACCATACGCCAAACTTCCGCCTTCAGCATGACCTCCTTTATCTCCGCCATCGTAACTTGTAAATCCGCCATTACCATTGTTATACCAATATGAGTTTGTACCATCTGGTGTGGCATCCCACATGGCAGCTGTCCAGGCCGACATAGTAACTCTGCCATCCGGGTCAAACATATTGGTGGGGTTATTCAGTACATAAGCATATGGACTTGCAGACAAATAGCTTTCAGCCAATTGATCTATTCCGTTCCATCTTCCGATATCCGGCATATATTCTCTCCAGCCATAACTGTAGATCCCGGTTTCCTGAAGTTCTTTACCATTGTACTTATTGCTTTTGTAGCTTCCCTGAGCAAAATAAGCATTCCCTGTCTTTAAATGATTCATCCCGAAAGGGTAGTAATCATTACTATCTGTAATCTCAAGAGCGCCTGCGCTGTTTCTTCCGTAAGAAACTCTTATATTTCCCAACTGGTCTACGTACTGGTAAATATACTGATTTTTTGCGTAATCGTAATATCCTTCTGCGGTAGCAAAGTACTGGAGATCGGGAGTTTTAACGGTTGTAGTTGCGGGAATAGTCTTTGCCTCTACCGAGAATGCCTCTGGTTCCATAGCCCGAAGTGACGATGAGGATGCCATAAGCATTTCAGAGCCTCCACCTCCTGTATTCGGGGTTTCAGTTGCTAAATATTGAAATCCGTCTATATAATCTGTTATCTTCTTTGAAGTAGTTGATCCCGAAATTCCGGTAATCGTAGTGGTACTCTCTTTTCTCAGTTTTGTTCCTTCTGCGCTGTATAAAGTCTTTACAGAAACATATTCATTCCCGTTTCTTACTATCTCCATGGCAGATGGCAGATCCAGATAATTGTACTTTACGGATGAAATACCTTTATCTGGCATGGAAATCATGTTTCCGTTTCCGTCGTAGCCAATGGTATTTCCTCCGCCTTCATAACCTGTCGGGTTTTGCGAGGCATCGGTAATGCTTATCATTTGGTTTCCGGAATAAGCATAGGTAAGATTGTCTATTACTGCGGCAGTGTTGGTTCCGCCTTCCAAAACAGCAGTTCTGTAAAGATTACTAATATTTCCATTAAGGTCATAATCTAAAACTTCCGTATTTTCCTTACTGTAAGGATTGTTTGGGTTTTGATAATAGCCTGCCAGAAGCCTGTTGGCAGAGTCATAAGAATATCCATATCTTTTTGGTGTTAAAGAAGGATTTACCCCTATGGTTTCTACTGCTCTCCAGTCTACTTCCGCGATGCTTCCATCGTATCTTGGGTTTACATTTTTTCCCGAAAATTGTGAAGGAGCAGGATTGTCAATACCTTCTTTCTGGGTGTACTTAATTTTGTAAGCAAATAATTTACCTCCAAGATCGGCAATGTCCATCTGGTTTTTATTAATATCGGTGAGCCAGCCTCTGATATTGTAACTATAGTCAATACTTTGAAGATTATTTCCTACTTTCTTATTAATAACCTGTGAAAGGTCATTATAGGTATTCTCTGTCAGCAATTCTTCCGGTTTGTCATCTACCTGATGATAGTGCTGTTTTAACCTTTTCTGAGGATCATATACAAAACGTTCTTTGATGGTTACGCCCGGTTCATCTGCTTTTCTTGCATGATAAACATAAGATTTCAGTATGGTTCCTGAAAAATCCAGCTCTGATTCTGTCTTAGAATATCCACCCAAATGGTTTTTACTGTAGGTTCCGATTACCCTGCCAAGAGTGTCATACCAGATAAAAGCAGAAGACCAGCTGTCGTTTTCAACGTTTTTGGTATAACCCGCTGTAGGAAGCGACTTCGTACTTCTCACGGAGCTTAATCCGTTAGAGGTAAAAGCTGTAGGTGCCGTAGCCAAAGTAGCCTGATTCCGTATCTGTGATGGCTGTGCGGGTGAGCCGACAGGATATTCATCATAATAATTAACTCCCAAAATCGTCATGCTTCCTGTTGGGAAAGCTGTTTTGGTATAATATACATCTATACCGTTCAGGGTAAATGGTGTTGTACTTGGTATTTCATTATTATTGGCATTTGAAGACATATTATTCAGTGCTGTCTGCATGGTAGCTCTTTCCGCATTATTGGCGAAAAATCCCGTATAGGCTATTCTTCCGAATTTATCATATTTATTAAACAGCCAGCCTCTTTTTGCAAAGCTGTTGGTGGTTATTCGCAAATTGGCATCCTGTGAAAGCACCACGCGGCCTTGCTGATCATACACCATGTATTCCCATCCTTTTCCCGGAATTTTCTTTTCCGCAACCCTGTTGTATTTATCATATTTATACTGGTAGCATAAATTATTTATGACATCTGTTGTTACCACAGAAACAGCCGCTTTCGGAGGAATGACCATTGAAAGGTTATCAAAAGCATCATAGACGTAATACGTATCCAGATTTTCTGTGGTTCCGTTTGGTTTTTTATTGATCTTACGAACTAACAGCGTCTGTTTTTTGGAGTTAACGAATGTTTGGGTTTCATTGTCGTTTTCATCTTTAACCACCATTTTATACAAAGTGTTGGCATTATAATATCCGTTTGTTGTGTAAGAATCATCAGGAGCAACAGTAATGGAAACATCATTAATTTGTGATGAGGCATTCCAGCTTGTTGATGCTTTATATTTTTTAACTTCACCGGCATCATTGGAAAGATATTCCATTTTTTGGGTATGCGTTCCGTTTATTTGCCAATCCGCTCCGGGAGCAGCAGATTTTACAGCCCTTGCCAGTGGTGATTTCTCATACAAAACTTCCGAATAGGCATTGGAAACCCCATAATAAGCATTTGCTGAACTTTCTCCAATCCCCGGTATATAGGCTCCGTTTTGTGAGTCTACAGGCTGGGGCAAAAAGTTTTTGGTTTGCCTTCCGGATTGGTCATAGACGGAAGGAACGATTAGATCTTTTCCGGTGGGAGTTGCTTTAATGGCAATACTTTGGGTTGTTCTTCCCAATCCGTCAAGATATTGGACACCCTGAATCTGAGCGGCATTGGGCTGCTCTGAAGTGACGGGCTCCAGATAGGTTCTGCTGTATATGTAATTTTCTGTGTTTGTTAAACTCTGCCCATGAAACAAAGCCACAACAAGAAAAGACATGATGGATATAATTTTTTTCATAACTGATTACTTTTAATGGAAATTATTATAGTTGTGGTTTGATATTATATTTATAATCCTTGATGATATTTCCGTTAACATCCACTACTGAAATTAATCTTCCGTTTTTATCGTATTTATAAATCTCTCTGATTCCGGTAGGAGGTGTTACGGTGGTTGCTCCTACTAAAGGATCATAAGTAAAAGTTGTAATACTGGCATTTCGCAATGCAGGCAGACTTCTGAAGCTATCCAGTGCATTTATCAATGCGGTTTCTGAAGCAGCATCTGCATCCGTGTTAGATTTCAGGATAATATCGTCTGCCAGATTTCCAATATCCGACAATTTTACTCCTTCTATTTTAGCAATCGGGAAGCTTTGATTATACCCCCAGATGATAACAGTCGGAGTTCCCGCTCCTGTTGCAGCATTATAGTTAGAAGTTAATTGTCTCACATTTCCTTTGGAATCGTAATCGTCATATTTTATGGTTACTTTATTGCTGTTATCATTCGGATTAATACTTACTACGGATGACGGATATAAGTTCCCCGAATTTTCATATTTTACCGTGGTGTTTGAAACAAGCTTTCCATTATTTTTAACTTCCGTTTTTACAGGAATTCCTGTCATATAAGCATTTTCTAAATTCTGATATTCCGCAGAATCTCCGGCATAGGTAACGGTTTTTTCAGTAATATTCCCATCCGATGAGGTTTCTTTTACCGATGCCACTTTAAAATTGGCAGGATTAAATTCAGTCTCCACCTTACTTTCAACAAACCTGTTATTTCCCGTATAATCTTTTGTAATGACTTTTGTACTTTTCAAATACGCTTTTTTAGTCACTCCACCATCAACAGATACTTCAGGCATCTGGTTTAAGGTTTCAAAAGTAAAATCATAGTTAACAACAGATAATAGCTGATTGAGGTTATTGAAAATCTCTTTTTTCTCCATGACCCCTGATTTGGTTACATTATAATACGGCCAGAAGCTGGTACTGATACCATTATAAGTGTATGCAGTTTTTGGATAGTCATTAGGGTTTTTAAAATAATAATTGACATATCCATTGTCACTATCATTGGTCACCTTTACATTTTTATAAATAACTACCGGAGTATAGTCTGATGCTGAACTTTCCATTTCAGGATAAAAACGATAACCGCTTGAACTGTTGGAGTCGTTAAAGACATTATAATCGTAGGCAACTGTTTTTGTCGGTTGAGAATTTAATGCAGAGTTAAAATATTTAATATCTTTTATACGTATTCCCAGTTTTTTATCATTACTCACGGCATTTTTATATGGTGCAGGCTTGCTTCCTATATCTGACAGGGTGATCATCCCGTGTCCTCCGGTTCCGGTGATTTTGATGGTATGATTTCCCGGCATTAAATACAGTGTTTTATATGATATTGATTTTCCTTCTAACGCCTCATCATTAAAACTATAACATGTATTAGTAAGATCAGGATCGTTGTCAACTGTATAATCAAGAAAAGATTGAGGATCAGCAGTTGTAAAAGCAGGATAATATTTATCTGCATTAAAATCTATATATATCTTTTTCAGCTGACCGGGTGTGCCTGTTACCTGAAAAGTATAAGTATTTGTAACATGGGTATCAAAATCTATCCCTGCAAAAGATTGCATGAACTGGACTTCTGGATCTGAAAAGTTTTCAGGGGTTACATAGTTTACAATGTTTTTGTTGACATAATATTGGTTTGCTTCAAAATTATATTCAACCATTCCTCCTGTTGGTAAAATAACCCGGTATAGGGTGCCTACAGAATTGGAAACCGGGGTTTGAGGTTCTGAAGAACAAGCCCTTTCTCCTGAAACATTATCAAAATAATAATCGGTGTATAACAGTTTGGTCGTTTCCAATGGGCTTCCGGTGGGGTTAGACAAATTAATTTTATTAATTCTTGTCAATGTTCGTTTATTTTCCACGTGAATACTATATTCAAACCCATATTGTGAAACAATTCCTCCATTATTATTTTTAAGGGAAACTTTTGTAATACTGTAGGGATCGTTCATAGTGCCTTCTAAAGAGGCATCATAATTATAATCAATAGCTATGGAGCCCATACCCGGAGACATAATGTTTTTTATCTTACATGATTGATAAAGCAGTTCAGCAGTACCGGGTTTGTTTCTGTTATCTTTTTGGTAGGTGTAGCTTAAGAGCTCAACGTTATCAGAGTTTTTAATTTGAGACAAATAAAAAGCCGATTTATATAATGCCCCGGATGTTTGTGGATGGGTATAACTTCTGCTTTGACTATAATCATTGAATATATATTTGTATCCGTTATCATCTGTTATGGTAAATGAATTGACAATTAATGTCTCGGTATTGCTGCTTCTGGTATAATCAATTTTAATATTATTGGGAGTGAGATTAATAATCTGAAAAGTATTATTGTCTGTATTCCTTTCAATCTTAAATTTCCCAGAGATACCCGGCAGATTGTAATAGTATATATCATTAAATTTATTCTTTTTATATGCCGTCCAACCGGCATCGTCATAACGCTCATCCAGTTCATCCACTATTTCCCTTGATATAACACCTCCTGCAAACATAGACCATCCAATTCCAACTTCACTTCCGGCTTCTTCTCCATTCATATTTAATGGGTGGTATTGTAATGCCAGTCTTGTACCTATATTTTTATCAATGGAAGATAACCCCAATAAAGGAAACTTGATGTCGGGAACTCCCGTTGCGAGAGATACCGGAGCTTCTGTATAGCTGATTAATGAAGAAACTGAGGGTACCGGTCTTGGTAAGTCCCCGAAATTAATATCTGATATGGGTTGCTGCTGCCCCCATAAAGGTACAGAAACAATCCCGGCTATTAAATACAATAGCGTAACAATTTTTTTCATGATTGTATGTTATTTTTTAATCAATTTGGCATTCGCCGTTTTGTCATTGGTTTTTACCACCACCAGATACGCCCCCTGAATCAAAGGTTGGGTATTGATTTTGGTGATCTTATTTTTCGTTTTTACCGTTTCAAGCTTTCTTCCGCCCATATCATATACCGCGATTTCAGCTTCAAACGCGCCTTCTCTCAAGCCCTCAAACCCAAGCTCCACGTACACATAATCCGTTACCGGGTTCGGGTAGATCTTGATATCTTGCTTTTCGATCAGCTGGTCAACCTGTTTGTCCCCAAGCTTCACGATCTTCCAGTTTTCTTTGCCTAATTCTTCTGCGCTGGTTCCTGCGAGTACAATCGATCCGTCACGGTTCAGCTTAATATCAGATAACCGTTCCTCTTTTTTTCTGGATTCTCCCTTCACGTGCTTTCTCCACTGCTCATTTCCGTTCTGGTCGAGATACAGCATCCAGAAAGTCTCATCATCATTTTCAATCCTGCCTTCCGCCTGTGTGTAACCGCCCAAGAGAATTCCCTTAGACTTCCCGCCTCCGTCTTCCTGCTTCCCGGCAATCACACTCATTCCCATCAGAACATCCCTGTTTTTAAAGCTGTAGGATTTCTGCCAGAGTTCTTCGCCCCGATCATTAAGAGAGAGGAGCCATAAATCGGTTCCGTCTTCAATACCAACGGATTTATTGCCCGATCTTTCCGATCTGGATTCTCCACCGATCAGATAGCCGGTTGAAGTCAGTGCCAGTGTTCTTACATGATCATCGCCTTTTCCTCCGAAATTCTTTTCCCATTCCACTTTTCCGTCTTTCGAAAGCTTAACGATCCAGTAATCGCCTTCGCCAAAATTGTTGCTTGTTTTTGGTTGATAGTTGATGGTTTTATTACTTCCGGCCTCCGTCGTCCCGCTTCCGGCGTTTACTTCAGAGCTTCTGGAGTAGATCCCTAACAAAGCTCCCCCGTCTTTGGTAGGAATCATCTGTTCAACTTCATCCAGACCTTTTCCGCCTAAAATCAATTGGGATAGTTCCTTCCCGTTTTTATCCAGCCGTACCACCAAAAGATCTTTGGAGCCGTAGCCTTTCGTTGAGTTCTGCAGATTACCCGCAACAAAAAATCCAAAATCTGTTGTCTGGATCACCGCCCTTGCTTCTTCATCAGAAGTTCCGCCAATGGTTTTCTGCCATAATTCATCGCCAAATTCGTTGATTCTTATCAGCCAGAAATCGCTGCCGCCTCTAGAATCCTCTTTTTTATCCAGTCCTTTTCCGCTGTAGGAAGTTCCGGCAAGAAGAAACCCTCCTTCCTGCGTATTGACGGTTGCCGATAAAAAATCATGGTTTTTTCCTGAGAAATATTTTTCCCAGACTTCTTCGCCCTGCTGGTTGAGTTTTACCAGATGGAAATCGTAACCGTTGTTCTGCTTTTTGTTGTCAGATGCTGGTTGATTGTTGTCAGGACGGATGCTGCTTCCGGTAATTAAATACTGCTGATCGATGGTCGTGGTGACCTGTGAGAGAAAGTCCTGCGTAGAAGACCGGATATCTTTCTGCCACACCACTTCTTGGGCGGAAACACCCAGAATGCTGCACAAGGTGAGCATACTCATGGCGAGTTTTTTCATGTGTCGTGTAATTTTAAAAGTTATTATAAGGTGAAAATTAAGAAAGGGAATGCTTAGAAAAATCTGGAAATCCGCATTCTTAAAGAATTGATATTGAATTTGACAGAACCTGTCCGAAATTTACTTGTTTTAATCATGGCTATTGTTTTTTTATGAGCTTTTAACAGCTTGTTTTTATTAATTTTTTGTTCAGAATAATAAAAATAAACTCTTGTCTTTTTTACTTTTCTGCAAAATTACAAAGCATTAACGACAAAACATGTCGTTTTATTTTTAAAGGATGCAATTTTTTTCAAAAAGGTTGGAAATCATGATGAAAATATTTTTTATGGGTGTATTTTAACGTACGCTTCGGCTCCGCTCAGCGTACGATGGTGGGTTTGGTTGCAATGATTTGTTTAAAATGGAGTCTTATTGATGTGCGCTTCGGCTCCGCTCAGCGCACGGTGATGGTTTGGTTTACAATGATTTATTTAAAATAAAGTCGCACTGAAGTACGCTGAGCGGAGCCGAAGCGTACAATTAAGGAAATACTTTCATAAAATTCTCCCGAAATCCTTCGATTGTTGTTCGGTCTTTCTTCGGAAAAAAACCCATTTTTCCGAAGCCGATCCGAAGAAGACCCGAACATGATCCGAAGAAATGGGTTTTCAAACCGGTCAAAACCAGTCAAAAGCAGTCAAAACCGGTCAGAATTTTTTATGGTGGTGGAAAATGGACATTTCTGTGGTAATTTTAACCCGTTCATCAGAAAACATCTTTTAAAAACAAGCAAAAAAAAACAGATTTTCATAAATTCAATTCAGTCATTCAAAGAAATAAACCAAGCAGTACGCTGAGCGGAGCCGAAGCGCACAACAACCAACAACCATCAACCATCAACCATCAACCATCAACCATCAACCATCAAACATCAATCATCAATCATCAACCATCAATCATCAACAAACAGCCAACCACCACTCTCCCACTTTTACCATTAATTAACATTCTCCGCTCTTCCTTTCTTCAAAAGAAATGATTAAATTTGAGAATGAGTTTTGGAAAAGATTTATTAAAAAAAATAAAAACTGCGGAATTGCCGGGAATCCATGCGCACGGTGTTTTCTCGCCTCCTTCCCGCCCTCTTTTTACGTATGAAGAGGTTTTGGAAAAAAATCCAAAGTTTGCTGCCGTAAATATTGTTTTGTACCTGAAAAACGATGAGTGGCATTTCCCTTTAATCCAGAGAACCATTAATGAGCACGACCGTCACAGCGGACAGATCTCTTTACCGGGCGGAAAACGCGAAGAAACGGATGAGGATTTTGCAGAAACTGCCGTGCGTGAGACGTCTGAAGAAATCGGCATCGAGAAACATTATGTACGGATGATCCGGGAGATGTCACCGATCTACATTCCGCCAAGCAACTTTTATGTGTATCCTTATATTTCGTATACGAAAAAGAATCCGGAATTTATTTTACAACAGAGCGAGGCGGTGGAAGTTATCGAGTTTCCGATTACCTGCTTTCTCAATCTTCCGGACGAGCCGGACATGATGGTTTTACCAAGTACGGCAGGAAATGAAGTTCCGGTGATTAATTTCAACGGATATATTATCTGGGGCGCTACTGCAATGATCCTTAGCGAATTCAGCCAGTTGCTGAAAAAAATGTAACTTTGCAATACCGTGTTTAATTGAGAGATGGCGAAGAAAAACATTTTCACCGACGCGTTCGGAACTCCTTATTTTTTAAAAAGGCTGATTATTTTTATTTTAGGAATTGTATCTTACAGAAGATTCAACGGCTTTAATAAACTGAAAATCACCGGTACTGAGTATCTTGTGGATCTTCCGGATTCCAATGTGCTTTTTGTATCCAACCATCAGACGTACTTTGCAGATGTGGCAGCGATGTATCATGCATTCTGCTCGGTAAACAATGGATATTTAAACACCATTAAAAATCCGATCTATCTTTTAAATCCTAAAATTGATTTTTACTATGTAGCTGCGGAAGAAACCATGAATAAAGGGATTCTTCCTAAAATCTTTAAGATTGCAGGAGCAGTAACGGTAAAAAGAACGTGGAGAGCAGAAGGTAAAAACGTCAACCGAATGGTAGACATGAGTGAGGTAGATAATATCATGAAAGCCCTGGATAACGGTTGGGTAGCTACTTTTCCTCAGGGAACCACGGCAGCGTTTGCACAGGGAAGAAGGGGTACGGCAAAATTGGTAAAAAACCAACGTCCTATTGTTATTCCTATTAAAATTAACGGGTTCAGAAGGGCATTCGATAAAAAGGGACTTCGTGTAAAAGTAACGGGTGTAAAACCAACCATGGAATTTAAAGCACCTCTTGATATAGATTACGACAAAGAAAACGCGCAGCAGATTCTGCATAAAATCATGACAGCGATTGAGCAGACGGAGGATTTCAATGTTCTGCACAGTTACGATGAAGAATTAAAAGCTAAAAAATCAGAGCAAAAAGAGTCAGATAATTAAAGTATAAAATGATGAAAAGAATATTAGGAATTTTATTCGCGATCATAGTATTAGTATCCTGCAACAGCCAGAAAGTGTATTCAGATTTCGACATCAGCTATTCGAAAAGCGGGGGATTTGCACCGATATATGAAAATCTTCTGATTAAAGGAAATACTGCCCATTATTCTTTCGAAGGACAGGGTAAAAAATACAAGCAGGATTTTAAAATTACAGACGAAGATCTTAAAAAGCTTGATAATACACTCTCCCAGAATAATTTCAGAAGAATACAGGAAGACCACCAGAAAATTTATGACGGGATTGCCACAACGATCAACATAAAAAAAGGTCCGAATGAAGGCAGCAAAACCGATGCAAGCTCGGTAATGCCGAATTACAAAACAAACTGGACGAACATTACCAATGCTTTTCAGGAGATCATTAATACTAATGTAAAAAAACCGTAAATACAGTTGAAAACCCATTTCATCGCGATCGGCGGAAGTGCGATGCACAATCTTGCCATTGCATTAAAAGATAAAGGATACCATGTAACAGGTTCGGATGATGCGATCTTTGAACCTTCGAAATCACGTTTGGAAAAGAAAGGAATTCTTCCCGGAGAAATGGGATGGTTTCCGGAAAAGATCACTTCCGATATCGATGCCGTCATTCTCGGAATGCACGCACATCAGGACAATCCGGAACTGGCGAAAGCCAAAGAGCTTGGACTGAAAATCTATTCGTATCCCGAATTTCTATACGAACAGTCTAAAGATAAAACAAGAGTGGTTATTGCCGGTTCGCACGGAAAAACAACGATTACTTCCATGATTCTCCATGTGCTGAATTTCCATCAGAAAGAGGTGGACTTCATGGTGGGAGCGCAGCTGGAAGGTTTCGACTGTATGGTGAAACTTAGCGAAGACAATGATTTTATGGTGTTGGAAGGGGATGAATATCTTTCCTCTCCTATCGATCTCCGTTCGAAATTTTTGCTCTATCAGCCGAATATTGCTTTGCTGAGCGGAATTGCATGGGATCACATCAACGTTTTCAAAACATTTGATGATTATGTGGAGCAGTTCAGAAAATTTGTGGCAAGCATTACGGCAGGCGGTGTTCTGGTATACAATGAAGAAGATGCCGAAGTGGTAAAAGTGGTGGAAAATGCTGAAAATTATTTCAGAAAAATTCCTTACAAAACCCCTGAATACGAAATTGTAAACGGAAAAGTTCACCTGAAAACGGAAATGGGCGATGTTCCGCTTTCGGTTTTTGGCGCACATAATTTATTAAATCTTGAAGGCGCAAGACACATCTGCCATACTCTGGGAATCATGGATGAAGATTTCTATGAAGCCATTATGAGCTTTAAAGGAGCCTCAAAGCGTCTGGAAAAGGTAGAAAGAGAAGACAACGGAACATTGTATAAAGATTTTGCACACGCGCCGAGTAAGGTAAAGGCAGCCGTAAAAGCATTCTGTGAGCAGTTTAAAAACGAAAAGAAATATGGTTTTCTTGAACTTCATACGTATTCCAGCTTAAATCCTGTGTTTCTGGAGCAGTATGATCACGCAATGGACGGACTGGATGAAGCGATTGTTTTCTATTCTGAAGATGCCCTGAAAATCAAAAGAATGGAGCCGATTTCACCGGAACTGATTAAAGAAAAGTTCAAAAATGAAAATTTAAAAGTCTTCACCAACGCGGAAGAACTTCATGCATACTGGAACACGCTGGATAAAACTGAGGGCGTTTATCTCATGATGAGCTCCGGAAATTTCGGAGGTCTTGATCTTACGAAATAAACTGTACAGAATATAAAAATCAAACTCCTTTCGGTCTGAAAGGAGTTTTTATTTTATTTGATTCTTTTATAAAAACGCCTCAATACATCTTTGGCTCCGTCGCCGTCGAAATCCTGAGTGCGGTCTTCTACCACCATATCAGATTCATTAAGCTTTGTGATGTAATACGGATACTTTTCCTGCCCTTCAAACCAGAATGTACTGTTTGCTTCAACAAACGTGTATTTTTGGATTACAACATCTGCTTTTTCACAGGTATTGTTGTTTTGCGCAAAAGAAACAGAAAAAAGATGGCTAGAAGTAAATTCGTGGGTGCTCATTTTCTGACATTCCGTTGAAAAAGAAACCAGAATCTGCTGATTTAAAGATTTGTAAATCTCGGTTTTTTCGACATACCATGTTCCGATAATGGAAGATTTATTGTCTGTGTTCTGATCTTCATCACTTCTTGTGCAGGAAATAACAGAGAGCAGAAGAAATGACATGAGTATTTTGTTCATATTGATAAAAAGTATTCTGGCTGCCTAATTTCTTAAACAGAGGTATTGTAAGTCCGCAAAAATAGATAAAATTCACGGCTTATAAACGTCATGCCGAAAAAATCAGATGTTTTTGTTTTTTAACATCAATCGGGATAAGAAATAAATTTAAATAATTGATTTATAACACTATATTAATTTATCGCAAAGAAAAACAAAAGATTTTTTTACTTATTGAAAGTTTGCAAGCTAAACAAAGGCACTTCGTTTATTTAAAAAACACAAAAATGGTATTACTTTGAGAAGTTTTACGCCTTTATATATCTTAAAAAATGAATTCCTGATAATTGAATCTCTTTGCTTAACCTAATGTTTAAGAAGACTTATCCCGAACTCAGGTTATTTAAAAATTTTTGAATATTCAGGAGCCCGGATTCAATATTTTTGTAATGGAAATCGCATCCGCAACTGTATCGATGCTGTAAATCTGCATCACGCCCTGTGTAGTTGCTGCCTGAGCCAAGATATTCTGCTGATTCTGAGCACTAACTGCATTCTGAAAAAGTATGCCTGTAGAATGTGCCATAGCCTGATAAAGATTTCCCATTGCCACTGCAGGAGCCTCTCCTAAAACTTTTACATTAGCCTGAGTTACGGCATCGGTGATCTGATCATTAACTTTTGTATCCATAATTTTAGTTTTTAAGTATAATGGTAAAGTTAAATGATATTTTTTAATAAAAAAAAGAAGCAATAATAATTTACTGCTTCTTTTTATTTAAAACATATTTAATCTAATTTCAGAATTAACCGCAAAAGGGACAAAAGATAATGTTAAAGCGAATTTCCAGAATAATCAAAGCGCTCAAAAGAATAAAAATCAAAGATTTTTAAAAACTATGGTGAGCTTTTTCATTGATAATGATCACCTTTAAATAAAAAATTTAGTACATCTTTTGTGACTTTTGTGGTTAAATAAAAGTTTAAACAGACTTTTAATGAAAACTATTTAATGAAATTCCAGATCTTAAATATCCGCTACCGATTTCAGCATTTTCTGCTCCCATTCCGGATCTTTCGGATCGAAGAATAATCTTTTTCCAGTGTCTAAAGAACGAACCACATTCATTTCATCTTCGGTTAATTCAAAATCAAAAATAGTAAAATTTTCTTCAATTCTGGAAGGGGTAACCGATTTAGGGATCACACAGAACCCTTCCTGTAAATGCCATCTTAAAATTACCTGCGCCACCGTTTTACCGTATTTTTCGCCGATTGATTTAAGATCCGGATGATCCAGTAATCCTGCGTTTCCGTTTCCAAGCGGACTCCAAGGCTGCGTGATGATCTTATTTTCCCTGTTGTACACCTGAAGTTCTTTCTGCTGGAAAATCGGGTGCAGCTCGATCTGGTTGATGACAGGAAGTACGGTTGCATTTGCCTTCAGTTCCTCCATTTTATCTTCAGGGAAATTACAAACCCCGATTGCTTTTATTTTTCCTTCCTGATAAAGTTCTTCCATCGCTTTCCATGCTCCTTTAAAATCAGAATACGGCCAGTGAATAAGATACATATCCAGATAATCCAGTTGCAGTCGGTCTAAAGTTCTCTGAAAAGCCCCTTTTGCCTGCTCATAAGAGGTATCCTGAACCCAAAGTTTTGAAGTAATGAATAATTCTTCACGGTCTGTTCCGCTGTTTTTAATCGCATTTCCTACTGCGGTTTCATTCTGGTAAATGGAAGCCGTGTCGATCATTCTGTAGCCGGTTTCAATGGCCTTGATCACCGCATTTTCACATTCCTGCATATCTTCCATCTGCCAAACCCCGAATCCTAAAGCCGGAATATCCACTCCGTTGTTCAGTGTAATTACAGGCTGCCCTGTGTATGTTTTCTGTTGCATATTTTTTATTTATCTATTTATAATTTGTTAAATCTCAATTTCTTTCCCCATCATCTTCCTGAAAAGTGCTTTGATATGATCAATCTCCGTCTGATAATTCGTTTTCTTCCGGCATCCGAAATACAGCGTGTTTTTTAATGGTTTTTCGCCTTCCCAGATCAGTTGCACTTCTCCGTTTTCAATTTCCTTTTTGCAGAGAAAATCCGGAACAACCGCCAAACCCGTTCCGCCTTTCAGACAACGCACAATTGAATTCAGGTTCGGAACGATATAATTGGGACGGAAGTTCGGTTTATGCCCGAAATTCAGAATCCAGAACTGAAAAAGATGCTCCATATCTCCTGCCGTACCGTACCATTTTTCGTTTTTCAGCCATTCTTCCGCGTGTTCGATTCCCTTTTCATTTAAAATAATTTCAAACTGCTCTTTATCAACCTCTTTTCCTCCCACAAGAATGATCTGTTCGGAAGAAAATGCTTCATGCTCAATATTCGGCGAAACTCCTTTTTTGGGAGTAATGATTAAATCTAAAATTCCTTTGTCCAACTGATCAAGCATTTCGCGGTATTCTCCGAAACTGATGATCAGATTGAACGGCAGACTCGAAACGTACTGCTCCAGTGTTGTCTGAAAGGTTTCAAAACACATGCCGACACTGATGGTAGGTGTGAGTTTCTCCGTCGATTTCTGAAAGTTTTTTTCTACCTCCTCAAGTTTTGCCAAAGGTTCGGTAATCGCATTATACAAAACCTTTCCTCTTTCCGTCGGAATCATTCTCCGCCCTGTTCTGTCGAATAATTTATACCCGACATACGCTTCAAGCGAACTGAGATGCAGACTTACACCCGGTTGCGAAATAAACAGGGTATCCGCAGCTTCGGTAAGCGTTCCTGTTTTGTAGATTGCCTTAAAAGTTCTGTACCATTCTAAATTAACCATAGGTATTACTTTTATGATGCAAATGTACCCAAATAATCATGATTATGATATTTTCAGCATCAATGAAAGCGATAAAGGCGGTCTATATTTAAATTAAAATACTGATTAACAAATCAATATATTAATTATCATTTAAATAATACTTAGCTATGATTTTTATTATTTTTCTTATAGCAATTTAGCCAATACCTTTGTCCCTGTAAAATTTAAACAATCATAAAAGCAATGAAAAAAGTATTAATTATCAACGGAGGACAGAATTTCGGACATTCCGGAGGAAAATATAACCAGACTATCGCAGAGAACACACTGGAAGTGCTTAAAAACTTTGAAAATGTAGAAGTAAAGATCACCAACGTAGACGAAGGGTATGATAAAAATGAAGAAGTGGCAAAATTCGTCTGGGCAGATTACATTATTTACCACACTCCGATCTGGTGGTTTCAGTTACCGAACGGTCTTAAAAAATATATCGATGAAGTCTTCACCGCAGGACACGCCAAAGGAATTTATATGAGCGACGGAAGAAGCGCCGATAATCCGAAGATCAACTACGGAACGGGAGGAATGCTTGGCGGAAGAAAATACATGGTAACCACAAGCTGGAACGCCCCTGCAACAGCATTTACGCTACCAGGAGAATTTTTTAAGGAAACCAGTGTAGACAATGGACCGTTATTTGGATTCCACCGTATGAATGCTTTCGTTTCTCTTGAAAAATTAGAAAGCTTCCATTTTCATGATGTAGAAAAAAATGCAGATGTAGAAAGAGATATGAAGCTGTACAGAGAGCATCTTACCGAAGTTTTTGAAAAAGAATTAAAACCCCAGTTGGCGTAATGAAGATTTATTTAACAGCAGTTATTAAAGCCAAAGAAGAATACAGAGCAGAAGTTTTGGAAGTTCTTCAGAATATGGTAAAAGAGACCGTGAAAGAGGAAGCCAACGAACTTTATACGCTTCACCAGGGAATTGAAGATAAAAACCAGTTTGTATTTTATGAAATCTGGAAAAACGAGGAAGGTTTAACAAAACATAACGAGCAGCCTTACATCAAAGCTTTCGGAGAACTGGTGGATGAAAAGCTTCAGGAGCAACCACAGATTTATTTAACAGAAATAATTTAAAATACATTAAATAACTGAATTTCAACAGTCTATTTAACAGTAAATATCAGCATGAAAAAATTAACATTACTCGTCCTTGCCATCTTTATGGCAGGATTTATGCAGGCACAAACCAAAAAGTTTAAAAATATGGAAAAGAAAATTTTATTCGTCATTACCAGTCATGGGACAAAAGGCGACACCGGTGAAAAAACAGGATATTATCTGGGTGAAGTAGCTCATCCGTGGGAAGTTCTTCACAAAGCAGGATATGAAATCGATTTTGTAAGTCCGAAAGGCGGAACTTCTCCGGTAGACGGATTTGATCTGAAAGATCCTGTAAATAAAGAATTCTGGGAAAACGAAAAGTATAAAAACAAGATCGATCATTCCATGAAACCATCGGAAGTGAATCCGGAAGAATATAAAGCAATATTTTATGCGGGAGGTCACGGTGCGATGTGGGATTTTGCAGACAATACCGAACTGGCTTCCATCGCTTCTCAAATTTATGAAAACGGCGGTGTGGTTGCAGCAGTCTGCCACGGTCCGGCTGGTTTGGTCAACATCAAACTGAATAACGGAAAATATCTGGTTGACGGTAAAAAGATCAATTCTTTCACCAACGAAGAAGAAGCGGAGGTGAAATTAACCAATGTGGTTCCTTTCCTTCTGGAAGATAAGCTGAAAGAAAGAGGCGCAAAATTTGAGAAATCCGGACTTTGGCAGGTTCACGCAGTGAGCGACCAAAGGGTAATTACCGGACAGAATCCTCAGTCTGCAAAAAGTGTAGGCGAAGAAATTCTAAAGGAATTGAAAAAATAAAAAGACTAGTTTAAACTAATTTCAGAATAAACCGCAAAAGATAATGATAAAGTGAATTTCAAGAATAATCAAAGTGCTCAAAAGAATAAAAACCAAAGATTTTTAAAAACTATTGTGACCTTTTTTTATTTATAATCACCAACTTTAAATAAAAGTTTAATTGATCTTTTTTAACTTTTGCGGTTAAATAAAAAGTTTAAACAGACTTAATAATGAAAAGAGCTTTTCAGATATGGAAAGCTCTTTTATGTTTACCTTTTGTATTAAAAATCTATTTCCCAATTGGCATATGGGTAGAAATTGCAATTCTGTTCCACATATTAATGACAATACCTGCCATAATGATATCTGAAATCTGGGTTTCATCAAAAAGCGCTTTCGCCTTCTGATAGGTTTCTTCGGTTAATCCTTTCTGGCTGATTAACGTAATTTCTTCCGCAATCATCAGAATAACCTGTTCTTCCTCCGTATAAAGTTCTTTTGCATCTCTCCACGCATTCAGCAGGAAAATTCTTTGCGGTGTTTCGCCGTACTTCAACGCATCTTTCGTATGCATATCCAGACAGAAAGCACATCCGTTGATCTGAGAAGCTCTGATTTTGATTAATTCTTTCTGAATCGGGGTTAAAAAGCTGTTCTGAAGAGAAGTTTCCATGCCTATTCCTGCTTTGTACGCAGCAGGATGAACGGTTGTCCAGTTGAATCTTGCACTCATAATATTTTGGTTTAAATTTCTGAGACAAAGTTCCGGTTTGAAGTCTGTAAAAATCTTAAACTGGTTTAAGAACGTAATTTCGCCCTGATTTCACTTAAATATTCCGGAGTAAAGCCTAAAAAAGAAGCCACCAGATATTGCGGAATTCTCTGGATAAACCATGGATATTGGGTACTGAAATGCACATACAGCTCTTCCCTAGAAAATTCGTAAAGATAGCGGATGCGTCTTTCTGAAGCGGCATATGCTCTCTGATAGATCATCCTGAAATAGCGCTCCATAACAGGATGTTTTTTCAGCAGCTCTTCCTGATCTTTTGAATCAATTTTTAAAATGTGTGATTTCTCGACCGACTGGATGGAAAAGTTGGAAATTCCTTGTCTTTCGTACGCAAAAGTATCGGTGATCCACCAGTTTTCAATTGCAAATTCCGTAGTCTGCTCCACTCCTTTTTCATTGATGAAAAATTTTCTCAGACAGCCTTTTACCACGAAATACATCGACCAGCAGATTTCACCTTCGGTCATCAGATTCTGTTTCTTCTTACTATCCATCGGCTGAAAAAATGAAAGAATGGAAGAAAATTCATCATCGGTTACCGAAATAAATTTTTCCAAATGCTGCCTGAAAGTTTCCATTTTTTTTGAAAATTGTATAACCAAACTTAACTTTATTTTTTTAGTTTTACAAAACAAAAACGTAAATTATGGAAATTGTAGCTAAAATACTCATCGCCGCTGTTGCCCTCGAACACCTTTATATTCTCTGGATGGAAATGTTTGCCTGGGAAACCAAAGGAAAAGAAGTTTTCAAAGCTGCTTTGCCTCCCGAAATGTTTAAACCGACGAAAGGTTTAGCCGCCAATCAGGGACTGTACAACGGTTTTCTTGCAGCCGGACTCATCTGGTCATTCTTCATCGAAGATACGAAATGGCAGACCAATATCGCTTTATTTTTCTTAGGATGTGTTGCCGTAGCCGGAATTTACGGTGCTATTTCTGCCACGAAGAAAATCTTTTTTGTTCAGGCGTTACCGGCAATTCTGGCGATTGTTGCGGTGCTTTTAAAATAAAATCTATCTCACGATTTTATAACCCTTCATTATTTTAAAGTAAAAAATTTCCTCTCCAATAAAATAGATGAGGAATATTTGTATTGGTAACCTTCTGCTGTACGCTGAGCGGAGCCGAAGCGTACCGTAAGAAGACACATCATTTACTTCCGATAAAATGAATGAAAAACATTTCTCTTGATAACCTTCTGCTGTACGCTGAGCGGAGCCGAAGCGTACTGTAAGAAGACTCCTTATTTCCTCTCCAATAAAACATTTGTATTGGTAACCTTCGTACGCTGAGCGGAGCCGAAGCGTACAGTAAGAAGATATTTCTACAATAACCACATCGCACGCTTCGGCTCCGCTCAGCGTACGGTAAAAATTCACAGCTTCCAATCAATATAATAAACAAAATCAATGTTCCAAAACCTCTTTGAGCTTCTTCTTTAATTTCTCAGGTTTAAACAATCCTTCATGATATTTAATCAAATTTCCATATTTATCCAAAATAATCCACAAAGGATAAACCGGCTGACTTTTATTTTTCGATAAAGCCAGAGCCAGCTCATGAATTCCTGAATTTCCGTTAGGCAGATAATGGTATTCTTTTCCTAAAAAACGGATGTTCTCTTTTGTTTTTTCAGCTTCAAAATTAATAATATAGAAATGCTGATTAATGAGTTCAACCAGTTCTTTATCCTTATTTAAATTAAATTTCTCGATTTTACAGACACTGCACCAATCTGTATAAAGATGAATCATGATTGGTTTCGGATCTTCCTTCTGCTGAATTTCCAAATCCGAAAAAGTACCGGTTTTCATCTGCGAAAGACAAAAACACGGCACTAACATTAAAAATAAAAATATCCTTAGGTTTTTCATTTTACATATGTTTTTTCTTCTAAAACCTTTTAAACGCAAAGTTTTAATTTTTTCTATTTCATATAAGTGAGCAAGATGGATCAACAAGTTGATTTGATGAAGCTTTTCCTTACGCTTCGTGAAGCAAATTTATTTGCCTTTGCTTTCTAAAAATATTCTTTTTCATTAGAAATCTTTGCGTTAAAAATTCACAACTATTTTAAAGTATATTTCACCCCCAAAAAGCCTCTTATTTTCTGCATCGGCGCATATCCGTACGTTGTATCAAAAGTATAATGATTAGGATTGTTGATCGGATCATTTACATTTTTATCAAACGGATCAAAAGGCCGCATCAACGGATCTTTCGGAGTAAAATTGAATAAATTTTTTATTCCGCAATACACTTCAAATCCCGATTTAAAACTCTTCGAAACCTGAATATTCGCTAAAGTATACAAGGGAGAATACTCCGGTCGGTAATCATTCGGTAAAACCGGCAGTCGCATCGGTCCGTAAAACTGTCCTGTAAAATCTACTGTCAGATTATTTTTGAACTTATAACTCAGATTATATGTCCCGCTCCATTTCGGGGCATGAAGCTGTTGCGATTTTTCATTTTCCCCATCAAACTTCTGATAAACATCCAGATACGTCACTCCCAGATTAACACTCAAAGGAAAATCAAAGGTATAATCCAGATTTAAAGAAGCTCCTCTCGAAATTCCGTACCCCTGAAGATTATCATAAATAATTTTCGCAGGATCAGAATCAAAATCGCCGACAATTTTGTTGCTGAAATACGTATAAAATGCAGAAGCATCCAAATTAATCAACTGGTCTCCAGCAGGAATTTTCCAAACGTAATTTACATTTCCATTGATGGATTTTTCCGGCTTTAAATTCGACTGAATCACCACTTCACGCGAACCCGTTAATGCAGCGTGATCTTCGGTAAATAAATTAACCACACGGAAACCTGTTCCGAAATTGAATCTTACAGTATGATAAGGATTCGGCGAACATTTCCATGCAAAACGCGGAGAATGTACGGCATGATGAATTTTGTCATAATCCAATCTGTAACCCAAAAGCAACGTATTTTTCTCATTAATTTCCCACTGATCCTGAATAAAAGCTCCAAAAATCGGCGATCTCATCGGTTCGTTGGTTAATCCGTCTGCAGACAATGTTCCGGGCGTATTGTCATCATAATATGTCTTTTTAAACGTAACCCCCAGAATCAAATCGTGTTTTCCGAATTTTTTATCCCAATACGTCTGGGTAAAAGCCACTTTCTGATTCGCCAGAAAAGGATTACTGCCATAAAAAGAATTCTGGTCATGAAAATTATAGGAAAACTGAGTCATAATATTTTCTTTCAAAGGCCATTGATAGACCCCGAAAGCTTCTACCCTATTCGTATAAATACTTTCTCCATATACCTCATTGCTCCCCCGATAGGATCTATTCCACTGCATTTCTCCGCCAAAGCGGTCTTCATATAAATATCTCAGAGCAAAACTTCCCAATCGGTTTTCCTTCCTCCGGAAATTCCATTTGTTAAAAACTGAAATTCTGTTCTGCAAAGCTCCATCTGTAAAATTATCTTTATTAAAATCGAATCTTTTTGTATAGTTGAAATAATTCATGCTCAACAGCGAAGCGACATTCTTTCCCAAATTAAATTTCGTAGAAAGATCAACATTATTTTCACTCCAGGTTGTCGTCATGAGATCAACACTTAATTTGGGTGCAGTCAAAGCATTTTTAGTAATAATATTAATGACTCCGCCCATTGCTTCGGAGCCGTAAATAGAGGAAGCAGGACCTTTCACCACTTCAATCCTGTCAACCAGACTGTTCGGAATTCCGCTCAGTCCGTAAACGGTGGACAGCGAACTGACAATCGGCATTCCGTCAATCAAAATCATCGTATAAGGACCTTCCAGTCCGTTGATGTGAATATCTCCTGTGTTGCAAACGGAACAATTCAATTGAGGTTTTACTCCATTGACCATAGAAATGGCTTCAAAAATGCTCGGAGTCGGGTTTTTCTGAAAAAATTTCTGCGAATAAATTTCAACATTTACAGGACTTTTTGATTTGCTGATTGGTTTTATCGTTCCTGTAATCACCACATCATCAATATTTTTTGTTTTGATTTTTGGATTTGAAACTTTTGCAGAATCGTGCTCTTTCGACCCATTCAAAGCCAGACTGTCCGTTTCCTGTGAAAAGCAGAAACCCGAAAAGAAGATTGCAGAAAATAATATTCGCCTCATGAAATTATAATTGTTAGACAAAGCTAACAATTATTTTCTAACCACAAAACTCAACTGAAAAATATTATTAAATTGAATTCATGAAAAAGTGTTAAATTTGAGAATCAACATATAAAAGTAAAATGAGATATCATCAGTCGGGAAATATTCCCCAAAAAAGACATACGATTTTCAAATCTCCTGAAGATAAATTTTACTATGAACAGCTTTTCGGGACGGAAGGTTTTCATGGAATTTCTTCGTTATTGTACCATATTCACCGTCCGACACAGATAAAATCCATCGGTGAACCGAAAGATGTAGCCCCGAAAATTGCTGTTGAAAAAAATGTAACGCCAAGAATGTTTAAGGGAATGAACGTAACTCCCGAAGACGATTTTATGGACAGCCGTAAGTTCTTAATGGTGAACAACGACCTGAAAATGGGACTGTCGAAGCCAAGAAAATCAATGGATTATTTCTATAAAAATGCCGAGTGCGATGAGCTTTTATACGCGCACAGCGGAAGCGGAATCTTAAAAACTTTTGTAGGAAATCTTGAATTTTCTGTGGGGGATTATTTAATTATACCAAGAGGAACGATTTATCAGTTGGAACTGCATTCTGATGATACCGTTTTCTTCGTGGTAGAAAGCCACTCCCCGATTTATACGCCAAAAAGATACAGAAACGAATTCGGACAATTATTGGAACACTCTCCTTTCTGCGAAAGGGACATCATTACTCCTACTTTTGTGGAACCGAAAGACGAAAAGGGAGAATTTTTAATTAAAGTAAAAAAAGAAAACCAGATTACAGACTTCATCTACGCAACGCATCCGTTTGATGTTGTAGGATGGGACGGTTATTTTTATCCTTATAAATTCAATATCAAAAACTTTGAGCCGATCACAGGACGAATTCATCAACCGCCTCCGGTTCACCAGACTTTTGAAGCCCATAATTTCGTAGTCTGCTCGTTCTGTGCGAGAATGTACGATTATCATCCACAAGCCATTCCGGCTCCTTATAATCATTCAAATATCGATTCTGATGAGGTTTTATTTTATACGGAAGGCGATTTCATGAGCAGAAACCATATCGATTTAATGGATTTTACGCTTCACCCGGGAGGAATCGTTCACGGACCTCATCCGGGAGCAATGGAAAGGAGCATTGGTAAGAAATTCACGGAAGAATATGCTGTAATGGTAGATCCTTTCAGACCTTTGAAAATTACGGAAGAAGCTTTAAAAGTGGAAGATCCTTCCTATAAAACTTCATGGCTGGAAAGTGAAGACAATCATCTTGAAGATCGCTCTCAGGAATAATACTTCTTTTGGCGACTGGCTTCCGGCTTTTAGCACTGAAATTATTATCAAAATATATTGAGGACTGAATATAAATATTTCAGTCCTTTTTTTGAATCAATTTAATTAAAACATGATAAAAATCTTCGAATAATAAGACTAAGTAAAAACAATATGAACTATCTTTAAGACTAAGAAAAATTCATAAAAAATTTCAATATGCAAAATTACATCAGCGCAGAAGAAGCTATTTATACCATTAAAAGCGGAAACCGTGTTTTCTTTCACGGAAGCGCCTGTACTCCGAATTACTTAATCGACGAACTAGCGAGGCAATCCCACCGTTTGGATAATGTAGAAATGGTTTCTATTACCCAACAGGGAAATGTGGAAATTGCAAAACCTGAGTACAAAGACAAATTTTTCGTTAATTCTTTATTTGTTTCGTCTCCTGTACGCGATGCGGTGAATTCTGACAGAGGAGATTTTGTTCCCGTATTTCTAAGTGAGATTCCTATCCTTTTCAGAAAAAATATTTTACCGCTTGATGTTGCTTTAATTACTGTTTCACCGCCTGACAAACATGGTTTCTGTACATTGGGAACTTCCGTTGATGTTGCGAGAGCTGCGGTGGATACTGCAAAAATAATTGTCGCCGTAGTCAATCCTTTAATGCCGAGAACGCATGGTGACGGAATGATCCACATCAGCAGAATTCATAAGCTTGTATGGCATGAAGAAGAACTTCCAACCGTAGATTACGGAGCAAAAGTAGGTCCGGAAGAAATGCTGGTCGGAAAAAATGTTGCTGAATTAATTGACGATAAATCCACCCTGCAAATGGGAATCGGAACCATTCCTGATGCGGTTTTGAAATGTCTCCATAATCATAAAGATCTGGGAGTACATACCGAAATGCTGAGTGACGGAGTGATTGATCTGATCCAGAATGATGTTATCAACAATAAATATAAAGGCTACAACGACAATAAAACCATTACCAGTTTCTGTTTCGGAACAAGAAAACTGTATGATTATGTAGACGATAATACGGTATTTTCATTTGATGATGTAAGTACGGTAAATTTCCCGATCAATATCATGAGAAATAATAAAATGGTTGCGATTAATTCTGCCATTGAAATTGATCTTACCGGACAAGTTTGTGCAGATTCTATCGGAACGATGCAGTACAGTGGAATCGGAGGGCAGATGGACTTTATGAGAGGAGCCGCATTGAGCGAAGACGGAAAACCGATCATTGCCATTACTTCAAGAACCAAAAAAGGAGTGTCCAGAATTGTTCCTTTCCTTAAACAGGGAGCCGGAGTGGTAACCACAAGAGGACATATTCACTGGGTGGTAACGGAGTACGGTACTGCTTATCTTTACGGAAAAAATTTAAGGCAGAGAGCTCAGGAATTAATCAGCATCGCGCATCCCGATGACAGGGAAATGCTGGAAAAAGCTGCTTATGAAAGGTTTAAGCACTAATTTTTTCAATATTTTACCAGATTTTCAGTTTCTATGTCCTTTAAAAAATGTACCTTCAATTTAACATAATGAAATAGTCGGAAAAATTCAGTTAAATGGCAGTATATTTGCTAAAGAGCTTTTAAAAACAGGACATTGAAAACGATATATAATTCGATAAGAGAAGAGGTTATAAAACATCCCAAAGTGAAAAATTCGGTTCTGGGAAATGTACAGGAATGGAAGCGAAGCCATTATATTATTCTTTCTGAAATCATTAAAGATGAACTTTCTGAGGCTGAAGAGCTTAAAGGCGGAAAAAAGTTTGAAATTGGGAATACGATTTCCCATGTTACCCTTCAGCGTTTTTTTGAAAATGATTATCAGGACAAAACGCACAACGATCTCCGGTTTCTGAAAACACTGGATAAGATCTGTATTTTTCTGGGGTATAAAGATTTAAATGCCTACATCCAGTTTGTAAAGGAAAAAAGACAGGGGAATGAAGAAAACAACAACCAGAAGTTTTTCCAGATGGTGTATGATTACTGCGCTACCGTTTTTGAATTTTATAAACAGTTTCCGGATCATAAAACTGAACTCTTCAAAGATTTGGTTTTTAATGAATCTCCTTTTCTGGAAAGAGCATCGCACTTCAGCAAAGAATTGTGCGACAGGGATTTTCATCTGGTAACGAAAAACAACCGTTCGAATTATGAAGTATTCGATATCCATATCGTGACGGATGAACCGGACAAAAAAATTCTGGAATCCCAGGAATTCTGGAATCTTCTGTTCAAAGTAGGGACGGCAGGCGAAGAGCATTTTGTCAATCAGCTGAATACCCAAATTTATTTCATCCGCAAAATAGACAATGTCTGGAAAATCTGGGATAATTATAATCCCGACGCAGGAAGATTAAACAATGTAAAATAAAGAAAGCCGCAGGGAAAACCTGTGGCTTCGTTTTTCGAAATATTTTTTTTTCATTTGTTAGCAATACAAATCTATAAACATTATTACCAAAACAATAAACTTAAGCATACTTAAATGAACTTTTCTTTACGATTATGTTAAATAAACCTAACGGGTGTTTGTTAATATTTTTCGTATTAGTAAGAAATTCGTAATTTGCATTCCCATAAATATAAAAGTAAAAATAGAATATGTCAACACTTACATTTGCCGAAAAAATTGCTCAGGCTGAGAATTTTTTGCCCATCAACGGTACAGATTACATTGAGTTTTATGTAGGAAATGCTAAACAGGCTGCGCATTATTATAAAACCGCTTTCGGTTTTCAGTCTGTTGCCTACGCGGGTCCTGAAACCGGAGTAAGAGATCGTGCTTCTTATGTTCTTCAGCAGGGAAAAATAAGATTGGTACTTACAACAGGGCTAAAGTCTGATTCTCCCATCAATGAGCATGTAAAAAAACATGGTGATGGAGTGAAAATTTTGGCTCTTTGGGTGGATGATGCCTATTCTGCGTTTGAAGAAACCACAAAAAGAGGCGGAAAACCTTATCTGGAACCTGTAACATTAACAGACGAAAACGGTGAGGTAAGAATGTCCGGAATTTATACTTACGGAGAAACCGTTCACATGTTTATCGAAAGAAAAAACTATAACGGTCCTTTCATGCCGGGTTACGAAAAATGGGAAAGCGATTACAAGCCTGAAGATGCAGGTTTATTGTATGTAGACCACTGCGTAGGAAATGTAGACTGGGACAGAATGATCCCAACGGTAGAATGGTACGAAAAAGTAATGGGATTTGTAAATATTCTTTCTTTTGACGATAAGCAGATCAACACAGAATATTCTGCTTTGATGTCTAAAGTAATGTCCAACGGAAACGGTTATGCAAAATTCCCGATCAACGAACCTGCAGAAGGGAAGAAAAAATCTCAGGTAGAAGAATATCTGGACTTCTACGAAGGTGAAGGAGTACAGCACATTGCAGTAGCTACAAAAGATATTATCCATACCGTAACTGAACTTAAAAAACGTGGGGTAGAATTTTTATCTGCGCCGCCTGAAGCCTATTATGACATGGTTCCTGAAAGAGTGGGACACATCGACGAAGATCTTAAAAAACTTCAGGAACTGGGAATTCTTATCGATCATGACGAGGAAGGATATTTGCTGCAGATCTTTACAAAACCTGTAGAAGACCGTCCTACCCTATTCTTTGAAATCATCGAAAGACACGGAGCGCAAAGCTTCGGAGCCGGAAACTTCAAAGCATTATTCGAAGCATTGGAAAGAGAACAGGAAAGAAGAGGAAACCTGTAATTTTATTTGTAATATTGAGTTTTGTCAGGATGAACAGTCTTGACAAAACTTTTTTTAAAAACACATTAATATGAGAAAATTTTTAATGGGAATGTTATTTTTAGGAGCAAGCTTTGGATTAAAAGCACAGTACGGTTCACTAAATGATATTCTTACCCGACTTGAAGAAAGAAAGGGAGTCAACCAGAATCTGGAAGCGGTAAACATTGATAATAAAAAGTTTGTTTTCATCAATGATGAAGCAGACCATACCGAAAGGGATTTTATTGTCATTAAAGGAAACAAAGCGACTTATGTAGAAGTTTTTGACGATAAAGCCACCGGAGAAAGCAGTTCGAATGTTTTTTCAGGAGATATCGTGAGAAATAAAAAGAACATCATTTCTTTAAGAGCTGATCTGCTAGAAAACAAAAAAGTTCCGATCCCCGTTACCAAAACATTGCTTTTAACAAGACAGGACAATATTCTGTACCTGATCGACGTGAATACTAAAGCAAGATGGATTGACGAAGAATCTTTTTCTAAAGTTAAAAACAAAACCAAATCTAAAAAGTAAATATTTTGAACGCTTAAACTGATTAAAAAGCCTTCAGAATATTTAAAATTTAAAATCTAACGGATTTGTATAAAGTCCAAACTAAATTCTAAAATTATGAAATCATTTGTAGAATATTCATCAGATTCAGATTTTTCTATTCATAATATTCCGTTTGGTGTAGCGGTTTTCAACAAAGAATACATCGGATGCTGTACAAGAATCGGCGATCAGATCATCGATCTTGCAACGTTATACGATCTGGGATATTTCGAAGAAATCGAAGGCTTAGGCGATAACGTTTTCGAAGCCTATACCTTAAATGAATTCATCGAACTTGGAAAGCCTGTAACGAATGCCGTTCGTTTAAAAATTCAGGAATTATTACAGGAAGGTTCTACTTTGTCAAAAGACGAAAAAACCATCGAAGAAGCTTTCTATGAACTGGATCAGGTTAAAATGATGATGCCGGTTCATATTCCGAATTACACAGATTTTTACAGCAGCATCGAACACGCAACCAACGTGGGAAAAATGTTCAGAGATCCTGCGAATGCACTGCTTCCTAACTGGAAACATCTTCCGGTAGGTTATCACGGAAGAGCTTCTTCTATCGTCGTTTCAGGAACGGAAATCAACCGTCCGAAAGGTCAGATGAAACCTGCAGATGTAGAAAAGCCGGTATTCGGACCTTGTAAACAATTGGATTTCGAACTTGAAATGGCATTCATCATCAATAAAAACACCGAAATGGGCGAAAGTATTTCGACCAAAGATGCTGAAGACGCGATTTTCGGGATGGTGGTTTTCAACGACTGGTCCGCAAGAGATATTCAGTCTTGGGAGTACGTTCCGCTGGGACCATTTTTAGCTAAAAATTTCGGTTCCTCTATTTCGCCGTGGGTGGTTACTCTGGAAGCTTTAGAACCATTCAGAACCGCTTCTCCTACACAGGATCCTGAAGTTCTGGATTATCTGAAATTTGAAGGAGATAAAAATTACGACATCAATCTTGAAGTCTATCTTCAGCCTGAAAACGGAGAGCAAAACCTGATCTGCGAAAGCAACTACAAGCATATGTACTGGAACATGACGCAGCAACTGGCTCATCACACCGTAAACGGCTGCAACGTGGAAGTCGGAGATCTTTATGCAAGCGGAACCATTTCAGGAAGCGATCCGAAATCTTTCGGTTCCATGCTTGAATTAACGTGGAGAGGTCAGAATCCGATTCAGTTAAACAACGGTGAAGAAAGAAAATTCATCAACGATAACGATACCGTAACCATGAAAGCCTGGGCTGAAAAAGACGGGGTAAGAGTTGGTTTCGGTGAAGTTTCAGGAAAAATCATTCCTGCTCTGTAAAAATAGATTTAACCACAAAAGTCACAAAAGCTTTTATGATTACACAATCTTATTTAACCGATCTTACTTACAAGATTAACGGAGCATGCATAGAAGTTCACAAAATTTTAGGAGCCGGTTTATTGGAAAGTGTCTACCATAAATGTCTGGAAGAAGAATTCAGATTAAGAAATATAAATTTTAAATCCGAGTTTAAAGTGCCCATCATTTATAAAGGGAAAGAAATAAATTGTGATTTCTTTTGTGATTTTTTGGTTGAAGATTTAATTGTAATTGAATTAAAAGCAGTTTCAGAACTGAACGAAATTCATCGTGCCCAAATTTTGAATTATATTAATTTAATGAAGAAGCCCAAAGGAATACTGGTGAATTTTAATGTGAAAAATTTATATCATCAAGGACATGAAACTTTTGTAAATAAATATTACGATATGCTTTTTTGATCTTGAAAAATTTAATTATTTACTTAAAAAAAACTTTTGTGCCTTTTGTGGTTAAATAAAATATGAAAACACTCATCCCCTCAGAAATAACTCCCGTGCAACTGCAGACAGTTATGCAGACTGCCGTTTCACCACGTCCCATTGCATTGGCATCAACGGTTGATAAAGACGGAAACAGCAATCTGTCGCCGTTCAGTTTTTTTAATATGTTCAGTACGGTTCCTCCGGTTTTGATTTTTTCACCTTCGAGAAGAGTTCGTGACAATACCATCAAACATACACTGGAAAATGTTCTTGAAGTTCCGGAAGTGGTGATCGGCACAGTTAATTTTCCAATTGTACAGCAGATCTCTCTGGCTTCAACAGAATATGAAGAAGGCGTTAACGAATTCATTAAATCCGGATTAACGATGAAAGATGCTGATCTTGTTCAGCCTAAATTAATTGAAGAATGTCCTGTAAATTTTGAATGTAAAGTGCTAGAAGTAAAATCTTTGGGCGATCAGGGTGGTGCAGGAAATCTGGTGATCTGTGAAGTTCAGAAAATTCATATCAGTGAAGAATATCTGGATGAAAACGGAAATCTGGATCAGGCAAAACTGGATATGGTGGCAAGATTGGGAAGCAACTGGTATTCCAGAAATACGGCAGACAATCTTTTTGAAGTTCCAAAACCTCTGGTAACGAAAGGAATCGGTTTCGATCTTCTTCCAGATGAAATAAAATTCAGCAGAATATTCACAGGAAACGACCTGGGAATGTTGGCGAATGTTGAAATCTTACCGGCAGGAAACTATCATTCCGACGAGAATGTTCATCTGGAAGCTCAGAAATTATTACTGGAAAGTAAAATCGAAGAAGCGTGGAAAATTCTGATTTATTAAGGGATTTATGAGAAAATATTTCTTATTATTATTGATATTGCTGGGTTTACAGTCATGCTACTATCCGGTTAGAAAAGATTACGGAATTTACAGCAAATCGCTCGTATTTTCAAAAGATCAAAAATGGCTGATAAACAATATCAATACTACGGTTGATGCTCACCACCGGGAAATGATGACTGCAGAAACCATGAAATTATTTACTCAGTTAAGTGAAGGAAAAGCTTATGATTTAAAAACAGCAAAATCTGAAAACTTAATCAGTCATGATATTCCGTTCAGTCCGGAAACGGAAGATCTGGAAGACCTTAAAAGCAACTCCGATTTTAACTTTCTGGTGAATATTTATACTTTCAAAGTTAGAAACGGTTTAGATCATACTTTAGGCGTACAAGACGAATACAGAAAAAATGAAACATTTGCGATGATGGATGTTTATGACATCAAAACATTGAAAAAGATCTACACCCTTAAAGCGTATTCGGAAGTTTCTGTAGAAAAAGGTGAGAAAGCAACCATCTTTACACCGTCTACTGAAATGATGACGATGAAAAACTTCAGAAGTCTTTTAAAATCGGTAAAAAAGAATGCGATCAGGATCAACAAATAAAAAGGAGCAAAAAATTTTGCTCCTTAATTTTTTCTTGTAAAATATTTTAATAACAACATTGCCAACGTCCATTAGCGTTGGTTTCTGTTCCGAAATTTGGTGACTGACATGGTGGTACAAGACAATTTCCCTGACCGTCACTTAAGTAGTAATTATAGCATCCGCTTGCACAGATTAAAACTTTTTCTCCTCCGGCAATATGCTTTTGAGCTTCTCTGCTTAATTTCTGACCATTCTTTAATTCTGAATTTTTCATAATAACTTGATTTTTGGTGATTTAATTTATCACTAAAATATGAAAAATTTTTAATTTGAATATTAATTATTTATAAATCCAGAAAAATCATATTTTCTCTTTAATGAACGTAATGCATTTTTCAGTAACTTCATGAAGGTCTTTTGGAAGTTGTTCTTCTTCCCAAGGTTCTTTTGCCCCAAAAGTATGATTGGCTTTTTCAATAAGATACAGCTCAGAATTTGGGTTCAGAATGTGAAGATGCTCTGCGCTTTTTACATTCACCGCCTCATCATCTGTCCCATGAATGATTAAATAATGTACTTTCGCCATCTCGGTTGCCCTTTCGACATCAAAACGGTGAAAATTATTTTCAAAATCTTCATAAAACTCATAATAATGAGGCATTTCCTGCTTTGTTCTTCCATTCATCACATAATACACTCCGGCTTCCTTCCATTTTTCGAAGGCATCGTTTTTCGGGAAACGATCCAGTGTATCTACACTTGCAAGCGTAATTAAACCGTTAATTCTTTCATCCTCAAAACTTTTGATGATAGAAATTCCTCCTCCCCTGCTGTGACCGATCAGGATAATATTATCAGCATCTACTTTTTCATTTTTAACGAAGTAATCAATCACAGTTCCCAGATCCGAAAGCTCTTTGGAATAATTATTATTTCCAAAAGCTTCAAGATCATCAAAATCATGAGGATTTTCAACCGTTGTTCCGTTGTGCGAAAAATTAAATTTCACAAAGAAAAATCCGGCTTCCGCAAACTTTTCAGCCATAAGATTCCATGCGCCCCAGTCTTTGTAGCCTTTATAGCCATGAACAAAAATCACCAACGGTAATTTCTGTTCAGTTTCCGGAAAAAAGGCATCGGCGAGAAAATCTCTGGTTTCAGGATTGGAAATAATGATATTTTGCTTTTTTGTGACCTGCATATTATATTGTATAATGATTTATTAAAAAACTTTTTTGTCATTCCGACACAGCATTAATGGATGCAAGCATCGTTTAGGAAATTTATATTTAGATTCTTCATTCCGCTATGGTCTATTCAGAATCATAATTTCGAAACAATCATTTTTTTACCTAAAAATAGTATAAATAGAAATAAACACAAAGGAATATCTTATTTTTGCCTTATGTTGGATTTAAGAAAGGTAACCGTCATGCGTTATATTCTGCCGCTTCGGGAGGGAGGTTCTCTTCCTGCTCTGGCAGAAGCAGATGATGATTTTAAATATGTTCTGAAATTTCGTGGAGCAGGTCACGGAGTAAAAATGCTGATCTCTGAACTGATCGGCGGAAAGATTACAGAAATTTTAGGATTGAAAATTCCCGAGCTTGTTTTTGTGAATCTGGATGTGGATTTCGGAAGAACCGAAGCCGATGAAGAAATTCAGGATCTTTTGAAAAATTCCGAAGGTCTTAATCTGGGGCTTCATTATCTTTCAGGTTCCATTACTTATGATCCGAGTGTGAAGATCGATCCGCTTCTGGCTTCAAAAATCGTCTGGCTGGATGCATTTATCACGAATATTGACCGCACTTTCAGAAACACGAATATGCTGATGTGGCATAAAGAACTCTGGATTATTGATAACGGAGCCTCTTTTTACTTCCATCATTCATGGCAGAATTTTGATGCTGCAGCAAAAACACCTTTTAAATATGTAAAAGATCATGTTTTGCTTCCACAGGCATCGAAGCTGGATGAAGCCGATCTGTTTGCCAAAGAAGTACTCAACGAAAAGGTGTTTAGGGAAATTGTGAATATCATTCCCGAAGACTGGCTGCAATGGAATGATGCGGAAGAAACGCCGGAAGAAATCCGTGAAATCTATTTCAACTTCCTGAAGACCCGATTAGAACATTCTGAAATCTTTTTAAACGAAGCTAAAAATGCAAGAGGATAAAATCTACGAATACGCGGTAATACGATTGGTTCCGAAGGTTGAAAGAGAAGAATTTTTCAATATCGGACTGGTGATGTTTTCAAAAAAAGAGAAGTTCATTAAGGTGGAATTTTACCTCTGTCCGGATAAATTTAAGCTGATGAGAAGCAAAATAGACTATGAAGACGTGATCCAGAATCTGGAAAGTTTCAAAAAAATCGCTGACGGCGCAAAAGACGGCGGACCGATTGCACAGCTTGAAATTCCGGAAAGATTCCGTTGGCTGACTGCCGTAAGAAGTTCTGTTGTACAGACTTCAAGACCTCATCCTGGGAAATCCAGAAATCTGGAAGGTACTTTTGGTAGGCTTTTTGAGGAGTTAGTAAAATAATACCCTCAAAAAAATATTCTATGAAATTTACGAATGACAATACGGCATACAGGTTTTCTAAAAGCCTGTTTTTTATTTTTCTGCTCAGCTTTTTTACGTTGAGTTATTCTCAGGGTCCGATCGAAGGAACTCCGACACCGCCAAGTGTTCTTCTTCCCAAAAAAACGGATTTTTCAGAAAATATAACGTATAAAAATAATGCTTCCGGAAATCCCATCAAATTGGATCTGTACAAACCTAAAAATACGGGTTCCGCAAAACTTCCTGTGGTAATCTATGTTCACGGCGGAGCATGGGCAAAAGGTGATAAAGTAGTAAGATCCAACAACTACATCGAAAATTTCATTTTAAAGCTTGTTGAAAAAAATTACGCTGTGGTAAGCATCGATTACACTCTTGTAAGCGAAACCGTACATTTTCCGCTGCCGATTCAGGATACCAAAGATGTGGTGCGATGGGTAAGAAAAAATGTAGATCAGTATCATTTTGATCCCAATAACATAGGGTTTTTCGGAGCTTCTTCGGGAGCGCATCTCGCTCTGATGGCTGCATACACGAATGATAATGAATATTTGGGAAGCCCTGAATTATCTTCTTATTCAGCAAAGGTAAATTATGTGGTTGATAATTTCGGACCGACTGATATTAATAAACTTCTTCATACACGACTGGGAAAAGTTCCAGTGTCTATTGTCGGTTTGTTCTTTAAGCCGATTGTTGAGATCAGAAAGAAACTGGTTTATGGAATTTCCGGGTACGATATTAATGATGAAAAAAGAAAAGCCATAGATTATCTGGAAACGGTTTCCCCGATCAATGAGACGGAAAACGGAATTCCAACCTTTATTCTTCATGGAAATAAAGATAAGGTGGCGCCATTGAGTCATTCTAAAAAACTGGTAAAAAAGCTGAAAAAACAAAATATAGAAACTGAACTTGTTGTAGTTGAAAATGGAACACACGGTTTCGGAACAACTGATAAAAAATATATGGATCAGCTTACGGATGACATGATCCGTTTTATTGATGCGCACAAAAAGTAAAAAGTTTTAGTTTAAATTTTAATTGAAGATAATTTGCTTTTCAACAAAGAATATTTAACCTTTTTATATAACCACAAAAGATAAACTAATCCTTATTCAAAGTGCTGATTTTAAAAGAAAAGATCACAATAGTTTTTAAAAATCTTTGATTTTTATTCTTTTGAACGCTTTGCTTATTCTGAAAATTCGCTCTATTATTGTCTTTTGCATCTTTTGCAGTTAATCCTGAAATTAGTTTAAATTGCAATTGAAGATCTTTTTAACATTTTTTATGAAAGGTTTTTAACTATTCCTTGTTATGATGATCTAAAAATTAGAATTTAAACTAATTTCGTATGAAAATAAAAAATCTATTTTCTGTTCCTGCTTTTTGTTTTTTAGCATTATCCTGCAGTTCTTCTGATGATACTACGGAACCCTTTTCAGATCCGAACAGTACGGTTTCTACAACAGAAGCCATGTACTTTCCTCCTTCCAACAGTGATGTATGGGAAACCAAATCTCTTTCTTCATTAAACTGGCATCAGGAAAAAGTTCAGGATCTTCTGACGTATCTGGAAACCAAACATTCTAAAAGTTTCATGATCCTGCAAAACGGAAGAATCGTTATGGAAAACTATTTTTCGGGACATACTTCTACTACACCTTGGTATTGGGCAAGCGCGGGAAAAACGTTAACCTCAACGGTAACGGGAATTGCAGAACAGGAAGGATTTATCAATATCAACAATAAAGTTTCCACATACATCGGAACCGGCTGGACAAGCGCTCCATTGGCAAAAGAAAATTTAATTACCTGCCGGAATTTACTGACAATGACTTCCGGTCTGGACGACAGTCTCGGAGATAATGTAAGTCCGGCAAATCTACAGTACAAAGCCGATGCAGGAACACGATGGGCGTATCACAATGTCTATGTAAAACTTCAGGATGTGGTTGCCGCAGCAACGGGACAAACTTGGTCACAATATTTCAATGCCAAACTGAGGGATAAAATCGGGATGACGGGAAACTGGATTCAAAGTGGTGACAACAGTGTATATTGGAGTACGACGAGAAGTATGGCGCGTTTCGGACTGATGGCTTTAAACAACGGAAACTGGAACGGAACACAGATCATCAATTCCAATTATTTTCAAAGTGCGACGAATACTTCCCAAAGTATAAATTTAGCCTACGGTTATCTGTGGTGGCTGAACGGAAAGACAAGTTATCATATGCCGCAGACTCAGTTTCAGTTCAACGGAAAACTGATTCCGAGTGCGCCGGATGATATGTTTTGTGCTTTAGGAAAAAATGATCAAAAAATCTATGTCGTTCCAAGCAAAAAACTCGTCATCATCAGAATGGGCGATGCTGCAGACAATGTGAATCTTGCTCTTTCTGATTTCGATGATGTTTTGTGGCAGAAAATAAATGCGGTGATTAATTAAAGTGAATGGTGAATTTGCTCTGCAGTCAATTGTGAATTTTTTGCTTAAAAATTTAATCCAACGTAAATCAACTATCAACTATCAACTATCAACTATCAACAAAATTAATTATCCGGTTCTTCGTACAACTGACTTCCCCAAAACTGAATATCTCTTTCCGGAAGATTGGAATGATAAAAAATTTCTTTAACTTCTTCGATGATTTTAGCAACGGCTTCCGGATCGGTTGTTCGTATTCTGGTTTCGTGGTTGTCTTTCACGCCGCTTCCTGTGAAATTTAAAGAGCCTAAATAAGCAATTTCGTCATCAATAATGTAAATTTTACTGTGAATGAAGGTTTTATTGGTAGAATTTCCGCTATTCGGAGAAACAAAAACCTTGAAGGGAAAAAGCTGTTTGTAGCTGTAATGATACACTTTTGTCTTTTTTATTTTTTTAACGATGGAATCTCTTATCAGAAACATTAAAATGACAATAATAAATCCGTAAGCAAGTTTAAGATTGTTTAAAAGGTACATCAACGGAAGCAAAACCACGCCCAAACCGATCATGGCAAAAAGCAGGGTTCCGGAGAGGCTTACCAGATTGTCTCTTGTCTGTTTTGCCATTTCGTCAACGTGTTTATTCTGAATAATCAGTTTGTGAATATTCTTATCATAGCCGTAAAAATCCTCGATTTCATCGCTGGTAACCAATCTTATTTTAATTCCTCTGGAATGAAGGTAAATCAGCTCTTTAATTAAAAAAGGAGAAAGGTAAGGGGAAACAATTTTCACATTTCTCTGAGCATTTCTGATATCCTGCATCATTTTAGCTCCTGCACTTTTTCCTATATAAATATCACAAACCGCATTGTTGTAAAACATACCCATCGTTCGAAATCATTTTATTTTCGCTCCAAAGAAAGAAAAAATAAAAAACTTTGCAAAATAATTGGGCGAGAAGTTGGAGGGTGGAAGATGGGAGTTAGAAGCTGGAGGATGGAAGTTTAAAATCTGTATGTATATTTATTAACATCAAATTTTCCTGCTTCTAACTTCCATCTTCCCGCTTTAGCCTACCTCATCATACTTCCATCTTCCATCTTCCATCTTCCATCTTCCTTCCTCCATCCTATCTCCTGCCCTTTTCCACTCTTTTAATTTCGTTGATAAGCAAAGGAAAAGCGGGTTGCGCCATTCCTCCGTGATCAAAGCCCTGAAGTTCATATAAAGTGGTTTCTTTATGACCTTTCAGCTTCATCATTCGCGCCATATAAGCATTTTCTTCATATCTTCCGAGCAGCTCTTTCTCGCGGTCTCCGGTAATTAATAACAAAGGCGGTGCATCTGCTCTTATGAAATGCAGCGGTGCATATTCGTCAATTCTGGCATCCAGTTCATCAATTCCTTTTTCTTTTCTTGTGGTAAAATGCGAGATCATCTGTCCGCTGAAAGGGATAATTCCAGCAAATTTATTAGCATCAATTCCGTATTTGTTCAGGTACATTTTATTTAAACCTACCATAATGGCAAGATAACCTCCCGCAGAATGTCCTGAAATAAAGACAAGATCTTCACTTCCTCCATAATTTTTAATATTCTTAAAAACCCATGCTGTTGCTGCGGCTGCATCTTCAATGTATTTCGGAGCATTAACTTTCGGAGAGAGTCTGTAATTAACTCCAATCACGGCGATTCCTTTATTTTTAAGCCCTTCCGGAATTTCCTTTTCACCTCCGGTTAAACCTCCGCCGTGAAACCAGATCACCGTAGGAAAATTTTTCACATTTTTCGGAATATAAATATCCAGCACGCATCTTTCATTGATGTAAGCATCAGATTTACTGGTTTTTTCATCATAATAATGGATATTATTTTCGGTGAGGTATTCCTGAGAAAAAAGCGGTGTGGAAAACAGGGTAAGAAGTAAAAATAGCAGAATCCTTTTCATTGTATAACTTTTATGGTTTAAAGATACAAATTGTCTTTCAGCCAAATAAAAAAATGAACCTGGAAAAACCGGATTCATTTAAGATTGAGAATTAAAAAACACTTAAAAATTAAAGTTAAGTCTTGAGAATACAAATCTTCCGTTCTGCCCAAACTGTGAAGTCGATCTTGAGTAAATAAACTGATCGTTATTGGAAGAAGCAGGAAGGTTTTTCGTTGGGTAAATATCAAACAGATTATTGACACCAACAGTAAGTCCTATATTTTTGGTAAACTGATAAGCCAGAGAAACATCGGTAATGATTTTATCTGTAATTTCCTGATGTTCATTCGGAGAAATGATGCCGTCTCCGTTTGCATCGATAATATCGGCGCTCGTTACCTTTCCGAAGTAGGTATTTCTAAGATAGAAAATGGCATTTCCCCACGTAAGCTGATTGGATAAGCTGGCTTTTACTCTGGGAACTGCTTCTTCCAGATACACTCTTGATGCTTCGGAAAAATAAACATTTTCCAGATTTGAAGACTGTAGTAATCCGGATGAATGGATGGCTCCGACTTTTCTGGTCTGGTTAAGATTGATCGCAAAATTATTATCCAGTTTGATGTTGGAGAATTTTGCATTATGCGCAAGAACAATATCCAGTCCTCTGGTTTCCGTATCTATTGCGTTGGTAAAAAGCTGTACGGCATTTACTCTTTCGGCATCGTAAATCAACTGCGTTGCCGGAGAAACGGCAGATCTTGCAAACTGACCGGTAAGCAGAATTCTGTTATCAATTCTGATGAAATATCCGTCTGCGGTAAGCGTAAGTTTTGCCGAAGGAATTTTATAGGTAAATCCTACACTTGCAGATTTTGAAGTTTCCTGTTTCAGACTTGGTATTTCCAATGAATTGGCAACTTTTGAATCGTTGCTGAATGTTCCCACTTCCAGAAGCTGTCCGTTCGTAAACAAAGTTGATGTTACATTATAATAAATCTGATGAATGGAAGGCGCTCTGAATCCTGTAGAACCTGCAAACCTGAAATTAAGGTCTTTATTTACTTTGATTCTTGAAGCTAATTTATAATTGAATGTAGAACCGAAATCTGAATAATTTTCATATCTCACGGCTGCATCTGCCAATAACCAGTTGGTAAAATTGAATTCAACATCTGCGTATCCAGCAATTGCCTGTCGGTTTTTATTTACTGCGTTTTCTGGTTTAAATCCACTGAAAACCTGAGAACCTCCCGGAAGTGTAGCGCCGAAAAAGTCGGTCGGACGAACTGTATTTCCGGTCCAGAGATTTCCGGAAACATCATACGTAGCGTAAGATGCTTCTTCTCCTGCTGTTATTTTGAAATTTTCGTAACGGTGTTCTGCTCCAAAAGCCACATTGATTCCGCTCCAGACATCATATTTCTTTGAAAAATCTAAATTGATTGTATTTTGGGAAAATCTTAAACCTCCTGTATCAAATTCATTCGGAGAATTGAATCTTAAAGAGGTATTTCCGGTATTTTTAATATCATAACTGAAAGAATTCTGCCCGAAAGTATTGCTGAAATCGATATTCCAGCCTTTCCAGTCTCCTTTAATTCCTGCGGAAAGCGAAAGATCCTGAATATCTGTTCCGATCTGCGGCAGATAACCATTGGGATATAATCCTGTAAATGTTCTGCTTTGGTTAGGTCTTCTGAAAAATCCTCCCGAAGTTCCGTGTCTGAAACTGTATCCGCCAAAAGTATAAACTTTCCAGTTGTCGTTCAGCGGAACTTCTACATTGGCAAAAAGCTGATGGTTATTCAGTTTAGACTGTCCCACCTGCATATTGAAATCTTTTCTGGACAAACCTCTGTAAGCCAGTTCCTGATCCGTCACATTCGTATTTAAAATTCCCTGTAATGCGGAAATTGTATTCGCCGACTGGATCTGGTTCTGCAATGTCGGAGAAAAATAATTAACTTCCTGTGCATACTGATGAATATAATTGATGATCTGCTGGGAATTCGGAGTATTGTTAATATTCGTGAAAAAGGATGAAAGATTCACGCCGTTGTTTAAAGCACGCTGTTCGATCGCGTTGTAAGCATTGAAAATGTTTCCGCTTTCTGTTCCCGCTCTGTAGGTAGGATTTCTGAACTGGGATGTCCATGTAATGTTGTAAAATCCGCCTTTCTTTCCGATTTTATTTCCGTAATTAAGGTCTACCTGAATATTCTGTCCGTCAAAATCTCCTGTATGATCGTTGGCTGTCGGGGTAAGATTTCCGCCATAGCTTAGTTGTCCCGTCAGTTTTCCGGTATCTCTTTTCAGTCCTAAATTGATGACTCCGGCAATGGCGTCCGAACCGTACTGTGCAGAAGCACCGTCTCTTAAGACTTCAATTTTATTAATGGCAAAAGACGGAATGGCATTAAGATCGGTTCCTACTGTTCCTCTTCCCGGAGATCCGTTTACATTGACTAACGCGGAAGTGTGTCTTCTTTTTCCGTTTACCAGAACCAAAACCTGATCGGGACCCAACCCTCTGAGCTGTGCAGGATCCAAATGATCGGTTCCGTCTGCATTGGTTTGTATGGTTGATGTAAACGACGGTGCAATAAAATTAAGGATTTGTGCAACGTTTGTTTGCGGTAAAATAACCGAAGATTCTTTGATATTGAAAACGTCCACCGGAACCGGGCTGTCTACTTTAGACCTTGCTCCGCCTCTTGATCCCAAAATAACAACTTCCTCTAAGTTGTTTGTTTTTACTGTATCTTTTTCCTGTGCGTATGCAAATGTTCCCAGGAAAAATAATACCGATGCCGAAAAAATAGTTTTTTTATTCTTCATACATTCCTCACTTTAAATTCATGTTTTAAAAGTGCAAATGTAAATTATATTTATTAGTCCACAAAATTAATAGACTAAAAGAATTCAGAAAATGAATATTGTCATCTTCTATTTTTTAAAGTTGAAATGAATTTTAGATCTTAGTGAGTTTCGCGTATTTCAGGATAAGATTTTTCTCGCCTTCATGCTGAAAGACTACTTTGGCTTTGATATTCTGAGGATCAGTTCCGTCGAGGAAAGTTACTTCTCCGATTCCGAAACGGTCGTGTCTTACCTTATCACCAACTTCAATATCCTGAGAAGAAGCTCCGCTCGGATTGATGATTTTTGCCGTACTTACAGGTTTCAGTTTGCGTGGTTCTGCAATCGGTTTTGAGCTGTCGCTTCTTTCGATGGTTTTCTTTTCCACTTTTTTGAAACTTCTCATTTCGGAAGGATGCTCATCGAAAATATTGGATTTGATGCCGGAATTGTTGATAAAACGTTTTTCAATTGCAGGATTTACAAATTCGATATATTCTTCATCTATTTCACTTAAAAATCTTGAAGGTTCCGCATCGGTAATTTTCCCCCACTGGAAACGTGAAACGGCATAAGAGAAAAACACCTGCTTTTCGGCTCTCGTTAAAGCAACATAGAAGAGACGTCTTTCTTCTTCCAGATCTTCTCTTGTGGAAGAACTCATGAAGCTCGGGAAAAGGTTTTCTTCAAGCCCCACCAAATGTACAACCGGAAATTCAAGACCTTTTGAAAGGTGAATCGTCATTAGCGAAACCATATCCTCTTCATTGTTCTTATCCTGTGTATCGGCAGAAAGGGCAATGTTTTCAAGGAAATTCGGTAAGCTCGGATCTCCGTCTTCCAACTGCATCTGTTCTTCAATGAATCCCTGCATTGAGTTCATTAATTCCTGAACGTTTTCTACACGGGAAATTCCTTCGGGAGTCTGATCGTCTTTTAAAAATTTAATCAGTCCGCTTCGCTTTGCCACTTCCATCGCAACGCTGTACGCAGTTTCCGTTTTCAGCAGTACCTGAAAGGCTTTGATCATGGACCAGAAGTCGTTCAGTTTGTTTAAAACACCGTTGTTTAAGCCTAAATGTGGCGCATACATCGGTAAATTATCCAAAACTTTTGAAACGGCAACATTCTGTGCATCTGCAAAAACAACCAGTTTATTCTGGGTGGTTTCTCCGATTCCTCTTGCAGGATAGTTGATGATTCTCATCAACGCTTCAGAATCGTTTTCATTGACTAAAAGTCTCAGATAAGCGATGAGATCTTTTACTTCTTTTCTCTGGTAGAAAGAGAGACCTCCGTAGACTTTGTAAGGAATATTTTTTCTTCTCAGTGCATCTTCAAAAGCACGCGTCTGAGAGTTGGTTCTGTATAAAATGGCAAAATCGCTGTATTTTCTCTGCTCACGGTTTCTGGTTTCCCAGATGTTTCCGGCAACGAAATTCGCTTCATCGGCATCGGAAAGAGAACGGTATACTTTGATTTTCTCTCCTTCTTCATTTTCGCTGAAAACATTTTTCTTGAACTGCTGAAGGTTTTTCGCGATCACTACATTCGCAGCATTTACAATATTCTGGGTAGAACGGTAATTCTGCTCCAAAGCGACCGTCATTGCATCCGGATAGTCTTTTTTAAAGTTCAAAATGTTGTAGATATTCGCGCCACGGAAGGAATAGATTGACTGTGCATCGTCTCCCACGACACAAATATTTTCAAATTTTGAGGCTAAAGCTTTAACGATAAGATACTGAGAATGGTTCGTATCCTGATACTCATCCACAAGAATGTATCTGAATCTGTCCTGATATTTTGCTAATACTTCAGGGAAACGGGTTAACAATTCGTTGGTTTTTAACAGCAAATCGTCAAAATCCATCGATCCGTTTTTGAAGCACTGCTCTACATACCGCTGGTAAATCTGCCCGATAAATTTCATATTGGCTTTTTCATCTGCTTCCATCAACTCAGGATTGTTGAAATAAGCTTTTACGGTGATGAGGTTGTTTTTATAGGTCGAAATTCTTGCCTGAACTTTTTTGGGTTTATACAGATCGGCATCAATATTCATGTCCTTCAACACTTTTTTGATGACATTTAATGCGTCCTGCTGATCGTAAATGGTAAAGTTGGAAGGATATCCCAAATAATGCGCTTCATTTCTCAGAATTCTTGCAAAAACAGAGTGGAAGGTTCCCATCCAGAGACTTCTTGCATTGCTCTGTCCTACTACTTTTGCAATACGTTCTTTCATTTCTTTTGCCGCCTTATTGGTAAAGGTAAGCGCCAAAATATTAAAAGGATCGTTTCCGTTGGTAATGAGATGGGCAATCCGCATGGTAAGTACACGCGTTTTTCCGGAACCCGCTCCTGCAAGAACCATTAATGGTCCCTGTAATGTGGTAACGGCTTCGTATTGTGATTCATTAAGTCCTTTCAGATAATCCTCCATGCTGCAAAAAATTTTTGGGAACACAAAATTAGTGTATTATATGGAGAATTCAAATTTTGGATTTTGATGTTTCAAGAAAATCTGTTTTTATTTAATATACGTTCTCACACGGGAAATCATATCTCCCATATCGAAAGGTTTTGCGATAAAATCGTTGGCTCCTGCATCAAGAGCAGACTGCTCCAGTCCTCGGCTTGCGGACATAATAAGCACCGGAATATCGCGTAGCTTTTCATCGGCTCTTATGGTTCTGCATATATCTCTTCCGTCTTCTCCGGAAAGCCACATATCCATGAGGATAACATCCGGTTTTGGCTGTGTATTCAGTGCATCGAGCATATCCGATCCTTTATAGAACTTGGCAACGGTAAGTCCTTCAAGCTCCATCATCATCTCAATAGAATCAACAATTGCAGGACTATCATCCAAGACTAAAATTTGTGTAGACATGTTTTATATTTTAATTTTAGGTATTTCGAAGCAAAAATCAGACCCCTTTCCTTCCACGGAGTGAACATAAATTTTTCCTCCGGTTCTTTTGATGATCTCCGAGGAGATGTAAAGTCCTAATCCTAAACCCGGAAAGGTATGTTCTTTTGTTCCGCTTACCCGGTAATATTGCTCAAAAACTTTATGCTGTTTGTCTTCGGGAATTCCGATCCCGAAATCTTTCACACTGAATTTTATCATATTATCTTTCACCTGAGTAGAAACAATCACTTCATCTGCATCAGGAGAATATTTGATGGCATTGCTGATGAGGTTGCTCATCACCTGAGAAATACGGTGCCTGTCTGCGGTTACTTTCCCGATCTCGCCTTTCTTGAAGATAATTTTGTGTCTTGCCGTCATCTGCTGTTCTACAACAATATCTTCCACAAGCTGATCAAAATCAAAATCAGATTCATTAAGCTGGATCTGTCCTTTCTGAATTTTGGTTACATCCAGAAGATCATTTACAAGCTCCGTCAGTTTATCAATCTGGTCGTTCATTCTTTTTGCCACCTCTGCATTTTTATAATCGCCTTTTTTATTAAGGTTCATTTCAATAAACTGGGTGTAGAGTTTTAAACTGGTAAGCGGAGTTTTAAGTTCATGACTGGCTATGCCCAGAAAGTTATCTTTTTGGTTCTGCAGTTGTTTAAAATCATCTATATCGGTAAAAGTTCCGATCCACTGATGTATTTCTCCGTCGGGATTAAGATTGGGAACTGCTCTTCCCAGAAACCAGCGGTAAACTTCCGGGTCATCGGGATCCGAAAATTCATATTCTACTTCAAAAGGTTTCCCTGTTTTTACACTTTCTTCCCAGATTTTTAAAATATCAGGATAAACTTCAGGTCTTATGATATTTTTAATGGCGTCATTGGCATCTGCTTCTTTTTTGAACTTCATGTATTTGTACCAATTGTCGTTCATATAAGTTATTTTGCCATGCTTATCGCAGGTCCAGACAAACTGAGGCATAGAATCCACAAGATCTCTGTATTTTTTTTCACTTTCCTGTACTTCTTTTCTGGCTTTTACAATATCGGTAACATCTACTGCCATATTAAGGATCGCATAAACTTCCCCATTGGAGTTTTTAAGCGGTTTATAAGAAAAGTTGTAATAAAAAGTCTGAAGTTTGCCGTCTACTACAAGATCTGCAGGGTCTTCTGTTGCAGAATAGGTATTTCCTGTTTTAAAAATTTCTTTTAATAAGCCGATAAATGGCTGTCCTTCCAGTTCGGGAAGTGCGTCTTCGAGCTTCATTCCTATTACGGAGGCATCTTTTCCCCAGGTTTTCAGCATCCTGTCGTTGGCAAGCTCTATATATAAATCTTCTGAACGATAGATCGCGGTAGAATAATCTGACTGCCTGATAAGGTCTTCAAAACGGTACTCACTTTCTAAAAGTTTCTGCTCGGAAATAACGTGCTCGGTAACTTCTGTGGCTACAACACTTACTCCGGTAATTTTGTGATCTTCATTATACACAGGTGCATAAATGAAATTAAAAAAGTGTTCTTCGTAATTTCCGAATTTTTCTAAAAAAACCGACCATTTATTGCCTTTAAAAACTTCTCCTGTCCTGTAAACATTGTCTAATATTTCGAAAATTCCCTGTGGTCTTATTTCAGGAAGCACCTCTTCAAGCTTTTTTCCTATAACGGATGCATCTTTTCCCCAGAGTTCAAGAATCTGCTGATTGGCATTACTGATGATAAAATCTTCCCCCATAAGCAAAGACATCGCTACCGGAGCCTGACTGAATAATATTTTAAGCGACTCATGAGAGATATTCTGGTCTAAAAAGTTTTTCATTACAATAATGGTTTCTGTTTTACAAAATTAATTTTTATTCTAAACTTTCACTGAAAATATGATACCACTTTTTAACATAATAAAATTTTATTTCAAAGAAGTGCTTTTAAAGCTAATTTTATTTTGATTATAATGTAACAATTAATGTATTTTTGGAACTAATTGACAAAACAATTTCTACTTTATGAAAAAGCGACTTCTTTCTGTTGCTGCAGCGGCTTTCTTCGGAATGGCTCTTAATGCACAACAAATTAAATTCGAAGAGTATGACTTACCAAATGGTCTTCACGTAATTCTTCATCAGGACAACTCGGCTCCGGTTGTAACAACGGGGGTAATGTATCACGTAGGTGCTAAAGACGAGGTAAAAGGAAGAACAGGTTTTGCACACTTCTTCGAGCATCTTTTATTTGAAGGAACACCTAACATTAAGAGAGGTGACTGGTTCAAAATAGTTTCTTCAAACGGGGGACAAAACAACGCTAACACAACGAATGACAGAACGTATTATTACGAAACTTTCCCATCAAACAACGAGCAGTTGGGTCTTTGGATGGAGGCTGAAAGAATGCGCCATGCGGTGATTAATCAGGTTGGTGTGGATACTCAAAGAGAGGTTGTAAAGGAAGAAAAAAGATTGAGAATGGATAACCAGCCTTATGGAAATCTTTTCACAACAGTACAGAAAAATCTATTCACCAATCACCCATACAACTGGCCTACAATCGGTTCTATGGAGGATCTTAATGCTGCGAAATTAGAAGAATTTCAGGCATTTTATAAAAAATATTATGTTCCAAACAACGCTACTTTGGTAGTAGCAGGAGACATTAAGCCTGAACAGACTAAAAAATGGATTAAGGAATACTACGGAGGAATTCCAAAAGGAACGGTTTATCCGAAAGATTTCCCGAAAGACGCTCCTATAACTCAGGAAAAAGAAGTAACGGCTACAGATCCTAATATTCAGCTTCCTGCTTATGTATTTGCGTACAGAACGCCGGGTAATAAAGAGAAAGATGCTTATATTTTAGATATGCTTTCTTCTTATTTAAGCAGCGGAAAATCTTCTGTTTTGTACAAAAAATTAGTGGATCAGGATAAAAAAGCGCTTCAGGTACAGGCTTTCAATCAGGGTCTTGAAGACTACGGTATTTTTGCATTCTTTGCGATCCCGATGGGACAAACAACAAAGGCTACTTTGCAGGCAGACATTGATGCAGAGATCAAAAAACTGCAGACGACTTTAATTTCTGAGGAAGATTATCAAAAGCTTCAGAACCAGTTTGAAAACCAGTTTGTAAATTCTAATTCCAATATTCAGGGAATTGCTGCTTCACTGGCAACCAACCACGTTTTGATGGGCAACACAAACCTGATTAACAAAGAAATTGATATCTACAGAAGCATCACAAGACAGGATCTTCAGAATGCAGCTAAAAAGTATCTTAATTCCAACCAAAGAATAATCATTAATTACGTACCTGAGAAGAAGTAATCTACCGGTATTTAGGTTAAAATGATTATTAAAAATTAAATTTTTACAAATGAAAAAGCAATTAACATATATAGCTGCAGCATTTTTCTTCGCAGGAATGGTTTCAGCACAAAAGATAGATCTTAATGCCATGCCAAAACCGGGACCCACTCCGGCCATTAACATTGCAAAGCCAAAAACTTTCCAGCTAAGCAACGGACTTACGGTAATGGTGGTGGAAAACAATAAACTTCCGAGAGTAAGCGCAAGTCTTAGCATGGACAGAGCACCTTATTATGAAGGTAGTGTAGCAGGCGTAAGCGAAATCATGGCGGAACAGTTCGAAAACGGAACCACCAACATGAGCAAGGATGAATTCAACAAAAAGGTGGATTATCTTGGAGCGAACTTAAACTTTTCTTCTAACGGAGCTGCGGCAAATTCACTTTCAAAATATTTTCCTCAGGTTCTTAACCTGATGGCAGATGCGATCATCAATCCTAAATTTTCTGCTGAAGAGATCCAGAATTCTAAAGACAGAGCAATTGAAGGTTTAAAATCTGAAGAGAAAAATGCATCTTCAATTGCTTCAAAGGTTTCTAACGCTTTAATGTATGGTAAAAATACATCGAGAGGAGAATTTGAAACAGTAGAATCAATCAACAAAATCCAATTGGCAGATGTACAGAATACGTACAAAAAATATTACGCTCCGGACAATGCTTATCTGGTAATCGTTGGAGACGTAAAATTCGATCAGGTAAAACCAATGGTTGAAAAAGCATTCAGCGGATGGAAAAAAGCAAATACTCCGGTTTCTCCTTTAGAACCTGCTTCTAATGTTGCCAAAACGGAAATTAACGTAGTGGATGTTCCTTCTGCAGTACAGTCTGTGGTTTCTTTGAACAACCTGAACACGCTGAAAATGAAAGATCCAAACTACTTCCCTGCAACGATTGCCAATTACATTCTTGGTGGTGGCGGTGAAGCAAGACTTTTCATGAACCTTCGTGAGAAAAACGGTTTTACTTACGGTGCATACTCCAATCTTAGCGCAAGCAAATATTCTCCGCAGTTCTCGGCAAGTGCAAGTGTAAGAAATGAAGTTACGGATAAAGCGGTAAAGGAATTTATGAATGAACTTAACGCGATTTCTACCGTAAAGCCTGAAGAACTTGAAAATGCAAAAGCTAAACTGAAAGGTTCTTTCATCATGTCTCTGGAGCAGCCTGCAACCATTGCAAGATTTGCTTTAAACCAAAAAGTACAGAATCTTCCGGATGATTTTTACACCAATTATCTGAAATCTATTGATAAGGTAACGGCTGCCGATGTTTCTAATGCTGTAAAATCTACCATTCTTCCTAACCAGAGCAGAATTTTCATTGCCGGAAAAGCAGCAGATATTTCTGAAGGTCTGGAAAAATTAGGATATCCGGTAAAATATTTTGATAAAGAAGCCAATCCTGTGGCAAAACCAACAACACAGAAAGTGGATGCCGGAGTTACTGTTGCTTCTATTGCAGATAAATACATTAACGCTATCGGAGGAAAAGCAAACATCGATAAAGTTTCTTCTTACACGGTAAATGCTTCCATGTCTATGCAGGGACAGAATATCGATCTGAAAATGATGAAAGCGAAAGGAGGAAAAGAACTTACCACTGTTACAGGAATGGGACAGACTCTTCAGAAGCAGGTATTCGACGGAAAGACAGGATATTCTGAACAAATGGGTAAAAAAGTGGAAATGAAGCCTGAGCAAATTGCTGAAAAGCTTAAAAATACTGAACTTTTCCCGGAGCTTGGTTTTGCAAAATCTGCTGACTACAAGCTTGCAGGAATTGAAAAAATCGGTGGTGAAGATTCTTATGCTGTAAAAAATGGTGATAACACTTATTATTACAGTGTAAAAACAGGTCTTAAAACCGGAGAAACAAAAACAGTAAAAGCGATGGGACAAACCATGACTGTTCCTACAACATACTCAGATTACAAAGATGTTGCAGGCGTGAAAATGCCTTATACCATTACCGTAAGCCAAATGGGAATGGATATGACAATGAACGTAAAATCGTACGAAGTGAATCAGGCGAAAGATTCTGATTTTAAATAAAAACCTTCTGTTCTTACAGTAGAAACGGCAACAATTGTTGCCGTTTTTTATTTTTCTTAACATTTATAATATCTTTCTTTGTCATTCGGTAAAAAAAGATTAAATTTGCCCATTCAAAAAGATATCAAATTAATGGATTCTATATTTATACTATTGATGGTTCTTATTATGATCGCCAGTATTTTATTGGTTATCATCGTTATGGCTCAAAATCCTAAAGGAGGAGGTCTTTCCAGTACTTTCGGAGGAGCATCTTCTGCTCAGTTTGGAGTACAGAGAACCAACGACTTTATGGAGAAAGCAACATGGACTTTAGGAGGAACAATTATCGTTCTTATTCTTTTAAGCGTTGTAATTACAGGGAAGCCTTCGGCAACAGCTCCGGTTCAGGCGCCTGCAAAAAAAGAAGCTCCGGCTAAGCAGTCTTCTGCTCCTGCTTCAGCAACAACTCCGGTTCAGACTCCTGCACCAACGAAGTAAGTAAATTTTATTTTTACATATATAAAAAGCAACTCGATCGAGTTGCTTTTTTGTTTTTATGATAAACTGATTTAAGTTTAATTAGTTCTGAAAGAATTCCAGTAATCATTCTGATCTTCCCCAAAAAGGCAATCTATAAAAGAATCCAAAGACATCTTATATAAAATTTCCTGATTCATTTCTTTACAATCGGTTGCAAAAAATTCAGGATTGAGCTGAATATTTTCTCTGTCTACAATTAAAATATTATCAGGACAGTAAAAAGGATAATTTTTGATATCCGAATTGGTAGTAATTAATTTTCTTCCCGAAGCCAATACCTCAAAGGTTCTTATGGTTAAGCCATTCTGGAAAGGTTTATTAATATCCAGTACAGATTTTGTCTTTTTGTAAAAATCGATGATCTGATGGTGAGTCAGCTTATCAAAACTTACTTTTGTAATGTCAAACTGCTTCAGGTTTTTATCAATCATCTTTTTCAGTCGGAATGCGATTCTTCCCATTGCATAGTAATAAAAGTAAGATTTCAGATTCAGCCGATCTGCCATTACTCTGATCTTTTCTCCTACAATATACCGATCCGTATGAGCGCTTCCGATAAAAACAATGTCATATTCCGGTTTCTGAGAATACTGTTGTAAACTTTTATATTCATCCACATAAAACAAAGGTCTGAAACTTATGTTATATTTTACCGAATCATTGTATTCAAACGTAAACTTTTTGTCGAAATATTTAAGATTTTCAATCAGATTGGGATATTCCGTCAATGGATCAAAATTGTAGTAAATCATTTCCATTCCGGGATTATCATTCTTTATTTTTTCAAGAAAAAAAACAGGAATGGCTTCTCCTTTTATCAGGAAGAAATAATCGTATTTTTTGCCTTTAATTTCGTCAAGAATCCGGTTATAATAATTGTTTATTTTAAGATGGTAGAATCTTTTATTAAGACGGATAATGCCCTTCGAAAAATTGGAATTGGAAGGTCTTTCATCATAAAAATCCACTTCAGCGCCCAGTTCAGAAAGTCTTTTTGCTATGGCTCTTTCATATTTAAAAAAACTAACCGACAGAAAAAGTATTTTTTTACCCTTTAAAGCAATCATTTTAAAAGCCCTTTTACTTTCATTTCTTCCAAAGATTCTTTGAACTTTACATCCTGAATATTCTGTTGCAGAACCCAATGGGTAAACTTAGACATTCCTTCTTCAAAAGATATTTTCGGCTGAAAATTTAATTTTGATTTAATCTTACTGATGTCTGCAAAATTATGTCTGATGTCTCCTAAACGAAACTGCCCGGAAACATTAATTTCAAAATCTACGTTATAGAATTTTCTGAAATTTTCTGCAACGGTTGTTACTGCGGTAGAAACCCCTGTTCCCACGTTGAAAACTTCGCCGTTCGCCGCATCATTTTCAATACAACGAATTGTTGCTTCCACGGCATCATCCACATGAATGAAATCTCTGGATTCGTTACCGTCTTCAAAAACATTAATATCGTTTCCGTTAAGAATCTGGGACGAAAAAATAGATAAAATTCCTGTGTAAGGATTTAAAAGCGACTGTCCTTCTCCGTAAACATTCTGAAACCTCAGCGCAACCGGAGCAACTCCCATAGAAGAACAGGCAGTCATTACCATCTGTTCCTGTGTATATTTTGTAATTCCGTAGATGGAAGTCGGATGTATTTTAGACTCTTCGTCCGTTGGCAAAGCGCGAAGAATCTGCCCGTCGGGATAAATAATTTCAAAATTTCCTTTTCGCATCTCTTCCACGTTTCTGGGTCTTGGATAAATCAGTCCCAATTCGGGATGAAGATATTTTCCTTCTCCATAAACCGCTCTGGAAGAAGCAATAATCACTTTTTTTACCTGATGGGGTTTATTTACGAGGATATCCAGCATTTTTGCCGTTCCGGAAACATTCACATCCGTATATTTCTCGATTTGGTACATGGATTGTCCGGTACCGGTCTCTGCCGCAAAGTGTACAATAACATCCTGCCCTTCAATCGCTTTTTCCCAGTCTTCAAAATGAGCAACATCTCCTTTAATGAAATTTACATTCCCTAAAATATTTCTGTACAAAGGCGAATCCTCATCAGGATTTTCTCCGTGAATCTGAGAAGAAAGATTATCCAGAACCGTAACTTCATACCCCTTCTTCTTAAGTTCTAAAGACAACTTACTCCCAATAAATCCGGCTCCTCCTGTGATGAGTATTTTCATTTGATACTTGTGAAATGTTTATTTTGTTCTGTTTAAATTATAATAAAAAGTCCGAAGGAGCAAAAGTAAATATTTTGCTTTATAAAAAAGCTTAAATGTGGTATATTGAATAAAGTTTATTTCTTTTAAATCATACATTTCCTTCAGATTCTTTTTAAAACCTTTTGCCATTTCGGGAAGATTTGCAGACAAACCCGAAACCCCGAAACTTCTTTTTCCTTTGCCTACCAGAACCAGACTTTCATTCAGAATGTACATTTTATTTTTCAGGGAAACCTTCATCCAGTAGTTTACATCTTCCGCATACCGCTGTTCGGCATCAAAATAACCTGTGTTTTCCAGAACTTTTCTTCGGAACATTACCGTAGAAGGCTGTGCTTCGTTTCTTATCAGAAGTTTTCTGAAGGTAATTTCCGCAAGACCGTTTTTTATACGGTACGGAAAAAGGATTTTATTGTTATTTCTCGCCGTGGCAAGAAAATCTATTTTCAGATGACTATTTTCAAAATACTGGATCTGTTTTTCCGTTTTCTTGGAATCCCACTCGTCATCGGCATCCAACAAGGCAATATAGTCTCCTTTTGCGATTCTTAAACCTGTATTTCTTGCACTCGAAACCCCACCGTTTTTTTGATGTAATAAAGTTATATTAAGCTGAGAATGATCTTTAATGTAAGCTGTAACCTTAGAAGCACTCTCGTCTGTGGAACCGTCATTCACAATGATAATTTCAAATTTCTCCAGTGGAAAAGTCTGATTTTTCACAGAATCCAAAGCAGAAACAATGGATTGTGCAGCATTATACATCGGAATAATTACGGAAACCATCTATACTTTTATATTATTTTTAAAAATGCTCAAAATTAAAGCGCTCATTACAAACGGCATCGACATATTGAAAAAACTGATATCAAAATATGAATTAACGATCATATTTTCATAGCCATATTCTGCGAAAAACATCGCAAACGGAACAAAAACACAGATAAACAGTAAAACTCCTGACCAAAGCAGGGTTTCATAAAAAGATTTTACTTTAAATGAAAGTATACAGCCTACAACAATATAAGAAATACTTAATATCAAAGGTTGTTTTGCTCCCTGAATAGCAAAAGGATTATGCTTCAGAAAAACATCAAAATCTGGTGCGTTTTGAAAGAAAATATAACAGACCGCAATCACTGTAACTAAAAAAACAGCCGTAAAGCGCAGTTTTTCTTTTATTGAAAAATCAACAAATTTTTTAAACAATAAAACTGTCAGCGGAATAACTGCTGAAAGTCTCGTGAGTAAAATTAAAGCGGATAAAAACGATACAACCGCAGAATTTATCTTTTTCTCTTTGATGAATTTTTCCCAAATTAAATAAACCGATCCTACAATGATAATAAAATTGGAAAACAAATCACTTTTAACATATATTTCCCAGAAATAACTTGGCGAAAGGAAAAGCAATACCAATACAGCCAGTCTCTGCCTGTAATCAGGAAAAATTTTAAAAATTAAATAAGCAAAAAGCAGGAAAGAAAAAGACTGCAGATAACCTACACTTCCGAAAAGCAGGTAAAAAGGCATCCCAAACACAATAAGAACCGGCAGATTGGAAGATTCTCTTCCCATATGATCCGGAATATGGTAAGGATACTGCCCATTGAAAACAGCCTTTATCCCGACTTCCATTGCCGACCAGCGATCAACATTCAGCGTATTTCCATCTACTTTATAATTCAGGTACACGCTAAACAGAAAGAAGAAAAATATTCCCAGGAAAAAAGCCGTTTTATAAAAAAATTCTTTGAAATGTAATTTTAGATAAAAGAAACCCAATCCAAAAAATATAATAAGATATCCTGCCAAAATCGGGATGTTATACTGTTCTCCGTATTTAATGATAAAAAGAGAATTTACAGCAAGATAAATACAGGCTAAACTGTAAGTCTTTAATTTTTCTGATATGGGATTATTTGAATAAGCAGTTTCCATGAAGTATTTTTCTTTTAATTTTTAAGAATTTCCTTCATTATAAGGCAGCCTGTTCATAATCGATCTTCCAAGAGAAATTTCATCTGCGTATTCCAGCTCATCTCCTACAGAAATTCCCCTCGCAATGCTGGAAAAATTCACATTAAAATTTTTAAACTTTTTATAAATATAATATGCCGTAGTATCCCCTTCCATGGTTGCGCTTAACGCAAAAATAAACTCCTTCACCTTTCCGTCATTCAGTTTTTTTTCGATGCTCGGAATGTTTAGCTGATTGGGTCCTACTCCTTCCATCGGAGAAATTTTACCTCCCAGAATTAGATATTTCCCTGTATATTTTCCTGTATTTTCAATAGCAATTACATCGCGTACATCTTCCACAATACAGATGACCTCATCATTTCGTTTCTCGTTGCTGCAAATCTCACAAATCTCAAAATCCGAAAAATTATGACATTCTTTACAGTATTTTATTTCGTTCACGAGATTAATGAGGGAATTTCCAAGACTTGTTGCTCTGGAATTGGGCTGCTTCAATAAATGTAATGCCAAACGCAAAGCCGTTTTTCTTCCGATACCGGGTAATCCGGCAATTTCATCCACTGCTTTCGCTAAAACTTTACTCGGGTAATCCATAGAACAAAAATAATGATAATTGTTGACAGTTTACTACCTGTTGTTTTTATGTTAAGAGCCTAAAAATAAATTTTAATTCTTTTTAATAATCCTCCATTTTCAGAGTTCCGTTTTCTAAGCTCAGATTAAAAACCTTATATTTGATCATCCAAATATTAACTTAAAAAAATAAAACTCAATGGTTCTTAACAATTTAAACTATCCACTGGATTTTAAATTTAAAATTTCAACACTGGCAAGTGATTTCAATATTACAGACAAAAACGGAAATTACGTCGCTTATGTGCGTCAGAAAATGTTCAAACTGAAAGAAGACGTTATCATTTTTAATGATGAAAGCAAGTCTAAAGAACTTTTCAGAATCAAAGCCGATCGATGGCTTGATTTTAATGCCTCTTATTCTTTAACTGAAATAGCGACAGGAAGAAGCTTTGGAAGACTTGCGAGAAAAGGGATGCGTTCTTTCTGGAAATCGACTTACAACGTTCTGGACAGTAACGATAAAGAGAGATTTACCATCACAGAAGACAACGCATGGACAAAGTTTCTGGACGGAATGGTGAGCGAAATCCCTGTGATCGGAATGTTTACCGGATATTTCTTAAATCCTTCCTACACCGTAGCCGGAATAGATGGAAAAGCTTATTTTAAACTGAAAAAAATGCCGTCTTTCTTCGGAAGAAGATTTCAATTGGACAGACTGGTTGATATAGATGACGAAGAAGAAAGCCTGGTCATTCTTTCATTGCTTATGATGACGCTGCTTGAAAGAGCGAGAGGATAGCCTAAGAATTTCCACAGTTTTCAATCTATTAAAATATCTTTTGATTTAGATGATACCATTATTTCCAACAATAGATTTCCTTTAGAAAAAGAGACTTTTTGGGCTAAAATTACCGGATGCGAAAGGATTCGATCCGGAACAGTTGCATTGTTTAAAGCATTAAGAAACAGAAAACATACAATTTATATTTATACGACTTCTTACAGGAGTACCTTAAAAATTAAGCTGATGTTTCTATCTTACAGTATTCCGGTTGATTTTATCATCAATCAGCAAATGCATGACAGAAGAGTGATACGAAAAGGCAAAAATGTCTCTAATTTCCTCCGGAATTTGGCATTGATATTCATATTGATGATTCTGCAGGAGTTGAAATGGAAGGAAAAAAATTCGGATTTAAAACCATCATCATTTCACCGGATGAAGGAGACTGGAGCAATATCATTCTGAAAAAAATTGATGAATTCAGAATGAGATATGAATGATTTTAAACAGTCAAACTTTATCAGAAAAATCAATAAATTAAATTTTTCATACCTTTAAGTTTCGAAATTTTTTAGGTTAAATTAAATAATACACGATGAAATATGTAATCATTTTCTTTTCGGCTTTCCTTCTGGTTGCCTGCAAAAAGGATAAAGAAACAGTTTCCGATCCGGCAAAAAAAGATTCTGTAACGGTAGTTCAGGATTCTGTAAAAACAGATGCCCAGAAAACAGGCATTGTTGTTGATCCATTTCCTTTTCCAAAAGAAATTAAGGAATGCTCATGCTATTTTGCAAAAAGCAAGTCGGATTTTGAAAACGAAAAATACATTTATGCAGATGATGCCGGAAAAACAGCCTACATGAAGCTGGACGGAAAAAGACTTGCCATGAATCTGATCTCTTCAAGCGATATGGAAGTAGACGAAGAACTGAGCAAAGAAATTGAAAGCGACGACTACAAAATCTCGGTAAAAGGTAAAAAAATAAAAGGTGAAGAAGCTTTACTTTTTGAAGGTACACTTACGATTGAAAAACCAGACGGAACGGTTGTTACCCTACCTGTTTACGGAGAATGCGGATGCTAAAAATCTGCATGAAACGATAAAAAGAATGCTTCTGAATGATCGGGAGCATTTTTTATTTCGTAATTTTGATAAAAATAAATTTCATGGAGCTATCTAATATAGAACCGCAGATTATCTGGAAAAATTTCTCCAAATTAAATGCGGTTCCGAGACCCTCAAAAAAAGAAGAAAAAGTAATTGCGTTCATCAGAGAATTTGGTGAAAACTTAGGATTGGAAACTACTGTTGATGAAGTAGGAAATGTAATCATCAAAAAACCGGCAACTGCAGGAATGGAAAACCGCAAATCTGTGGTTTTGCAATCGCATCTGGATATGGTTTGCCAAAAAAACAATGATGTAAATTTTGATTTTGAAACAGAAGGAATCAAAATGGAAATCGATGGAGACTGGGTAAAAGCAAAAGGAACCACTCTGGGAGCCGACAATGGTTTAGGAGTAGCGACAATCATGTCTATTCTGGAAAGTTCAGATATTCCGCACCCTGCTTTGGAGGCACTTTTCACCATTGATGAAGAAACAGGAATGACAGGAGCTTTAGGTCTTAAACCGGGACAGTTAACGGGAGATATCCTTCTGAATCTTGATACCGAAGAAGACGATGAAATTGATATCGGCTGCGCCGGAGGAATTGATGTAACGATCTCCCAAAACTACGAAACTGAAGCGGCAAACGGACAAATCGTGAGATTTGAAGTAAAAGGTTTACAAGGAGGGCATTCCGGAATGGATATTCACAAAGGCTTCGGAAATGCAAATGTTATTTTGGGAAGACTTCTTTATAAGGCTTTGGAAAAAGAAAACATTCAGTTGATTTCTATTGACGGAGGTGGATTGAGAAACGCAATCCCGAGAGAAGCCGTTGCTGTTGCTTCCGTAAGAAATGCTCAGGAATTTATCGAAGAAGTGACGAACGGACTTAAAAAAGAAATTTTAGACGAGTTTGCAAGCATTGAAGCCGGTCTTCAGATCAATATCGAAAACACGACAACTTCAGAGAAAGCGATTTCGGAAGCAGATTCCAGAAAGATTATTTTAACGTTGAAATCTCTTCATAACGGAGTGTACAGAATGAGTCCGGATGTAAAAGATCTGGTAGAATCTTCCAATAACGTCGCAAGAGTTGAATTAAAACACGGTGCATTAAAAATTTTAAACCTTTCCAGATCATCTGTAGAATCATCTAAAGATTCGGTGGCTGAACAGTTAAAATCGGTTGCTGAACTTGCCGGAATGAATACCGTTTTCAGCGGTTCTTATCCGGGATGGAAACCAAAACCGGGTTCTGAAATCGTTCAATTGATGGAAAAAATCTACGTGGAGAAATTCAGTGAAAAGCCTCACGTGGTAGCCTGTCACGCAGGTCTGGAATGCGGAATCATCGGAGCCAATTATCCTGAAATGGAAATGGTAAGTTTCGGACCCACCATTCGCGGAGCGCACTCTCCGGATGAAAAAGCAAATATTCCTTCCGCACAGAAATTCTGGAGTTTCCTGAAAGATATTTTAGCCAACATTCCTCAGAAATAAAATTGTAAAATTGCTATATTGAATATCCAAAGTCTTTTTGATTTTGGATATTTTTTGTTCCTAATCTTTCTCAATTGTTATCAAAAAGTTATACATTTGAATAAACAATCCAAAGTATGAACACACAGACACTCAATGAAAAACTTGAATTAATTCAATGGCTGTCAACATTGGAGGATGCTTCTGTTATCAAAAAACTGATTCAATTCAGGAAAGAGGAGACTAAAGACTGGTGGAGTTTAATTTCGGAAGAAGAAAAAGAATCAATTGAAAAAGGAATTTCTGAAGCGGATAATAATGAACTAAAATCTCATTCTGAAGCCAGAAAGTTATATGGAAAATGGTTATAATATTCTCTGGACCCCAAATGCTTTAGAGGAATTAGAACAGACAATAGAATATCTTCAACTTCATTTTACGGATAAAGAAATTAAAAAGCTTGTTCAAAAAATTGAAAGTTTAATTGAAATTATATCTCAAAATCCTTTCATATTTCCCATATCCGAAAGCAAAAACATTCACAAACTGGTTATTCTGGAATTTAACACCATGTATTACCGCGTAAACAATGGTAGCGTGGAAATTTTATCATTCTTTTCAAACAGACAGTCCCCTCAAAAAAGAAAAATTTAATTCAGTTTTTTTAATTGTTAATCATGAAAAGCATCACCGTATTCTGCGGATCCAGCTTCGGTTCTGCATCTATTTACAAAGAACAAGCAGCTTTGCTTGGTGAAACTCTGGCAAAACAAAAAATTCAGCTTATTTACGGCGGCGCAGATGTTGGTTTAATGGGCGCTGTTGCAGACGGAGCACTGAATGAAGGCGGAAAAGTAACCGGCGTCCTTCCCCGCTTTTTACAGTCCAAAGAAATTGCCCACAAACAATTGACAGAATTAATTCTGGTGGAAACCATGCATGAGCGAAAAACCAAAATGAATGAACTTTGCAACGGCGTTATTGTTCTTCCCGGAGGTTACGGAACAATGGAAGAATTTTTTGAAATGATAACCTGGGCGCAACTGGGACTTCATAAAAAACCGATTGGAATTTTAAACATCAACGGATTTTATGACGATCTGATCAGGCTTGTGGAAACAATGGTGGAAAAAGGATTTTTAAAGCAGATTAACCGTGAGATGCTTTTAATCTGTGAAAATATTGAAGAATTACTGGAAATGATGAAAAATTATCAGGCTCCGAATGTTGGAAAATGGATTTCGAGGGAGGAAGTTTAGTATATTTACATTACAGACTTTTAATTGTCAAAAAAAATATAGCCATGAAAAATATATTTCTTTCAGCAGGATTATTTTTAAGTCAAATAATATCCGCACAGTACACTTATCCTGCAACTCCTGAAAAAGCGGTGGTGGATGATTATTTTGGTACAAAAATCACAGATCATTACAGATGGCTGGAAGACATCAAAAATCCGGAAGTAAAAAAATGGTTCAAATCTCAGTCTGATTTCAGCCATACCGTGATTGATAAAATTCCGCACCGTGAAGATCTTTACAGACGCATGAAAGAAGTACAGGAAATGAACGGTGATTCTTTCGACGTCATCTATCAAAGAGGAAACACCTATTTCTACACAAAGACTAAAAAAAGCGAAAACCTTTCTAAGCTTTATTCAAGAGATCTTGCAACAGGAAAAGAATCGCTGATTTTTGATCCTGAAATGCTTGGCAAAAATACACAAATCACCAATTTTGTACTTGACTCGAAAGCGGGGAAAATTGCCATTTTACTGTCAAAAGCAGGTGGGGAAATATGCGATTTAAGAATTTTTGATCTTGCCACCAAGAAATTTTTAAAGGATGAAATCGGTCCTATCTGGAGTGAATTTGCTTTTGAATTTACTCCCGACGATAAGGCTCTTCTTTATACAAAAATGAGTACCGCAGATCCAAGCAGCAATATGCTTCTAAAAGATATGAAAGCGATGCTTCATGTGATTGGAACCGACACAAAAGCTGACAAGGTATTAGCATCCAGAGAAGATTATCCGGAACTGAATGCTTTAACAGAGCAATTTCCCTCAATTTATTTTACCGATGACTATAAAAATATTGTTTTAAGATTAAGTTCTGTAAAATCTGAAAGTCCGATTTTTGTTGCACCTTTTTCTGAATTAAAAAATAAAAAAATAAACTGGAGACAAATCGTAAAACCATCAGACGATATTACTGATGTATTTATTTCCGGCGACAAATTATTTCTGCTGACTCATAAAGATGCACCTAATTATAAAATCACTCTCACAAGCTTATCAAATCCTGATCCTGATAAAGCCACCACAGTAGTTGCGGAAAACAAGGATAAAGTAATCATAAGTATTCATAATTCTAAAAACTATCTTTATTATTCATTAGGAGACGGTATTGTAAGAGATAAATATCAGGTCAATATCAATACGCTTGCCGGAAAAAAAATTGATTTCCCAACCGGGGTTAACAGTTCATTATCTCTCGACCAAAGAGAAAATGACAACATATTCTGTAACAACGTTAACTGGCTGACTCCATTAACGACCTACGAATATAACCCTGAAAAAGGAGATATTGTAAAAAGTAAATACCTTAATTCAGAAACAAAATATCCGGATTACAGCACACTTTACAACGTAAAAGAGGTGGAAGTAAAAAGCCACGACGGCGTTATGGTTCCGCTATCTGTTATTTATCCTAAAAATATAAAAATGGATGGCAGTAATCCTGCTTATATTACAGGTTATGGCGGTTATGGATTTTCATATGAGCCCCGTTTCTCAACAAGACTTTCCGTACTTTTGGAACAGGGTGTCGTATTGGCAATAGCCCACGTAAGAGGAGGAGGTGAAAAAGGTGAAAACTGGCATAAAGACGGTATGAAAGCAAAAAAACCGAATACATGGAAAGATTTTATTGCATGTTCGGAATACCTGATCTCCCAAAAATATACTTCATCTTCAAAACTCATAGGAAATGGCGTAAGTATGGGCGGAGTACTCATTGGAAGAGCCATAACGGAAAGACCTGATCTGTATGCTGTAGCTATAGCAGAAGTGGGAATGACCAATGCCTTACGTTCTGAGATTACCCCTAATGGTCCCAATCAGATTCCGGAAATAGGAACTTTAAAAAATGAAGAAGATACCAAAAACCTTCTTGAAATGGATGCTCAAAGTAAAGTAAAAGCGGGAGTAAAGTATCCCGCTGTAATCATCCGCACCGGAATGAACGACTCCAGAGTTGAACCTTGGGAACCCGGAAAATTTGCAGCCATACTGCAAAAAGATTCCGCCTCAAAAAAACCTGTTTTGCTATATGTAAACTATGAAAACGGACATTTCACAAGTGATTTCGATGTTATTTTTAAAGAATACGCTGATATTTATTCGTTTTCTTTGTGGCAGGTGGGACATCCAAAATTTCAGCCTGTAAAATAATAGAAACAAAACCTCCCGAAGATTTTCTTCGGGAGGCTTCTATTTTATGGTAAGTTAAAATCTTTCTAAGGATAAGGAGCAATCTCTACTTCCAGACCTTCCATTTCTGGAACGATATGCAGTTGGCAGCCCAGTCTGCTGTTCTCCTGTACATGGAATGCTTCCCCCAACATGGCATCTTCTTCTGCGCCCATTTCGTCCAGTCCCGGATCGTTGGTCACGTAAACCTGACATGAAGCACACATTGCCATTCCTCCGCAAACTCCGATGGTTCCTTCTTCCGCCAGTTCATAAGAACGGATGATTTCCATCAGATTCATAGACATATCCGTTGGTGCAACAACATCGTGCGTAACGCCTTCCCTATCGGTAATTTTTATATTAATATCGCTCATCTTTTGTTGATCGTTAATAGTTGATTGTTATGGTAATTGATATTCAACAACAGACAACAAAATTAGTCAATTTTTTTAACAACAGCTTTTTCTGCTTCTTTTCTGCTTCCGTCGAAACCATCTACTCCGCTTACCGTTGTATATTTCAGAACGAATTTTTTACCCGGATTCAGTCTGTTGTAAACACTCTGACACATTAAAGTTGCTTCATGGAACCCGCAAAGAATCAGCTTTAATTTTCCCGGATAAGTATTGATGTCTCCGATCGCATAAATTCCGTCGATGTTTGTCTGATAATCAAGTGCATTGTTTACAACGATCGCATTTTTCTCGATATTCAGTCCCCAGTTTCCGATTTCTCCCAATTTTGGTGTTAAACCGAATAACGGAATAAAATAATCTGTTTCAATATCGTAAGGATCCTGTCCGTCAACAGCAACCGTAATCGCTTCTACTTTTCCGTCACCTTTAATGGCTGTAACTTCTGCAGGAGTTATTAATTTAATTTTACCCTGATTTTTAAGATCCTGAACTTTTTCTACAGAATCCAGAGCACCACGGAATTCGTTTCTTCTGTGGATCAACGTAACTTCACACGCTACATTAGATAAGAAAATACTCCAGTCCAGTGCAGAGTCTCCTCCTCCGGCAATTACTACTTTTTTATTTCTGAAATGTTCAGGCTCCTTTACAAAATATTCAAGACCTTTTTCTTCGTAATCGGCTACATTTTCAATCGTAGGTTTTCTCGGCTCGAAAGTTCCCAAACCTCCTGCAATAGCAATCGCTTTCGCTCTGTGAACCGTTCCTTTGTTCGTAACTACCTCAAACCATTCATCATCTACTTTTGTATAAGAAACTGCTGTTTCTCCCAAAGTGAATCCCGGCTGAAACTGCTTGATCTGCTCCATCAAATTATCCACAAGCTCTCCCGCATTTACAGAAGGATATCCCGGAATATCGAAAATAGGCTTTTTAGGATAAAGCTCAGCCAACTGTCCTCCCGGTTGAGGAAGTGCATCAATAATATGGCACTTCATTTTTAATAAACCTGCTTCAAATACAGCAAAAAGTCCTGTAGGACCGGCTCCTATGATCAATATATCCGTCGTTATCATAATTATAAGATAATTTAATTATACTTGTGATCGCAAATTTACTAATTTTAATGCGAAGCATATTTAATTCAGTCTAAATAAAAAACTGAGATTTGTCAAATATATTTCATATTTTAAAGTTATTGAATTTGGCAATGTTTTTGTAAAATTTAAATTATGAAGAAATTTTTAAGTATTATTTCGATATTTATATTCATTCTGGGATTTGGACAGATTAATAATATTGCAGACGGAGAGTCTATTACGCTGAGAATCCATTACGGATTTCTGAATGCGGGTACCGCTAATCTTACGGCACAGAAAACCACCTTCAAAGGAGCTCCGCATCTTCATGTAAGAGGAACGGGACAGACAACTGGAGCAGTAAGAGCGTTTTTTAAGGTAGAAGATTTTTATGAAAGCTACATCAATATGCAGACTGAACTTCCGAGCTTTTATGTAAGAAACGTGCGGGAAGGAAGCTACAGACAGCATCTGGAAACAACCTTCAACCACGACAACAATACATTGGTTTTAACGGACAAGAAAACGCCGGCAAACGGATCGAAAGTAATAAAATCTGTAAAAGGAGTTCAGGATATGCTTTCCTGCTTCTACTATTTAAGAAGTAAAACTGCCGCTGAACTGAAAACCGGAACAGTAATCAACATGAATGTATGGATTGATGATGAAATGTTTCCTTTTCAGCTAAAAGTAGTGGGAACTGAAAATCTGGATACCAAATTCGGGACAATTAATTGTTTAAAAATTATTCCGTCTGTGAAGAGCGGAAGGGTTTTTAAAGAGAAAGAAGGAGTAACGATGTGGGTTTCCAACGACGCCAATCATATTCCTATTTTATTGAAAGCTGAATTGGCAGTCGGATCATTAAAAGCAAGTATCGACGGATATAAAAATGTAAAATATCCTTTAAAGTTTACAAAATAAATTCTTTGTAAATCATTAGAAATAAGGTGTCTGCAAATTTTGCAGACATTTTTTTGTTTGTGATGTAATAGATTTCAGATTTCGATTGTCTTCTTTAAAACATTAAGAACTGAACTATGAAAACTCAGATCCTGGCAATTTGCCTTACTTTATCTTCCCTACTTACCTATTCTCAGAAAAAGGAAGATGCGCAGATTGTCAGAAAAAACATCGTCATCACAAAAACCTCATCATCTCCCAAAATAGACGGAATTCTGGATGATGCAGAATGGCGGAATGCTCCTGTTGCTACCGGTTTTATAGAAAGACAGCCCAACAACGGAAAACTTCAGGCAGATTCTATCAGAACGGAAGTCAGAATTTTATATGATGATACAGGAATTTATTTCGGAGCCCAGATGTACGATCCTACTCCTCATAAAATTGCCAAAGAACTCACAGAAAGAGACGGCGTAGGAAATGATGATTTCTTCGGAGTTACTTTAAACGGGTACAACGACAAACAGCAGAGTCTGGAATTTATGGTAACCGCAGCCGGCGTTCAGTTTGATGCAAAAATTACAACGGACGGAGAAGATGATACATGGAATTCTATCTGGTACAGCGGGGCAAAAATCAATGAAAAAGGATGGGCGGTAGAAATGAAAATCCCTTATTCTGAACTGAGATTTCCAAAAAGTAACGTTCAGGAATGGGGAATGAATATGTTCCGCAGGATTCAGCGTACAAAAACTACTTATGACTGGAATTTTGTGGATAATGCAAAAAATTCTTACACTTTATTCGATGGTGTTTTAAAAGGAATTGAAAACATCAATCCTCCGACACGATTGTCTTTTACACCTTATTTTTCTACCTATGTAAACAGTTTCGACGGAAAAACAACCGCCAATATCAACGGCGGAATGGACGTAAAATACGGTATTAATGATGCTTTTACCTTCGATATGACTTTGATTCCTGATTTCGGGCAGGCAAATTTTGATAATTCGATTTTAAATTTAACCCCGTTTGAACAGCAGTTTTCCGAGCAGAGAACATTCTTCACAGAAGGAACCGAATTATTCAGTAAAGGCGGAATGTTTTATTCAAGAAGAGTCGGCGGAGAACCTTCGAGATATCCTGCAACCAATGACAATGAAGAGGTAACAGAATATCCTTCAAAGGTAAAATTATTCAATGCTTTTAAAATTTCGGGAAGAACAAAAAAAGGATTGGGAATAGGTTTTTTTAACGGAATAACGCAAAAAATGGAAGCTACGATTTTAAACCATGAAACCGGAGAAGTGAGAAGAGAGGTGGTAGAACCGTGGACGAATTACAATGTTCTGGTTTTTGACCAGCGATTTAACGGGAATTCTTCTATCTCTTTGGTAAATACTAATGTTACCCGAAACGGAGATTTCCGCGATGCCAATGCAACGGGAATTCTCTGGGATATCAACAACAAAAAAAATACTTACAATACTTTCGGAAGTTTAAAAGGAAGCTGGGTGATGGATAGTGAAACGAAATTCGGGACTAAAGGTGAGCTTGGCTTTGCAAAAATTTCAGGGAAAAACCGTTTTAATATCAACGGAAATGTCACTACAAAAGACTGGGACATCAACGATGTAGGATTTTCGACAAGAACGAATTTCGGAAATTACAACGCATGGTATGGTTACAGAATTTTGCAGCCTACGAAAACGTTCAACAATATGTATCTGAATTTCAACCTGAATTATTTCCACAGATTGGAACCTTTTATTTTTCAGAATCTGATTTTTAATAACAATAACAGTTTTACCGATAAAAATTTCAGGGTTTTCGGAGGAGGAATAGAATTTACCCCTTTTACCCAGAATGATATTTACGAACCCAGAACTTTTGGGAGACATCTGAAAGTTCCCAAATACTTCGATTCATGGATATGGTTTGAAAGCGACAGCAGAAAAAAGTTACAGCTTAATTTCAGTTTCGATTATTATGCGTACGATGAAAAAGGAAGAAATCAGGTTCTTACCAATTTCGGACTTCGTTACCGTTTTTCAGACAAATTTAATGTAAACTGGAGCTTTAATCCGAGCTTCAGCAATAATGAAACAGGTTTTGCAGGGAAAAACGGCTCTGATATTTTCATCGGAAGAAGACAGCGAAATACCTACGAAAATGCACTGACTTCAAAGTATACTTTTAATGAAAAAATGGCTCTTACATTAACTTTCAGACATTATTTTTCGGATGTTACCTACAAACAATTTTACACGCTGAATCAGGACGGAAGTCTTGCAGAAACGAATGCTTTTGACAAAAACCTGAACGGAACCTATAATGCATGGAATGTGGATTTAAGATTTTCGTGGTGGTTTGCTCCGGGAAGCCAGCTTACTTTATTATACAGAAACGCAACTTCCAATTATCTTGAATTTTCGAGGCTGAATGTGAAGAAAAACTATGATATGCTTTTCAGCGAACCTACTGTAAATAATATTTCTCTAAAGTTAACATACTTTCTGGATTATAACAGGATAAAAAACTGGACGAAGAAGAAAGGTTAATCGTTGATTTAC
>NZ_JAULSJ010000023.1:0-67021 GCF_030518295.1 Chryseobacterium urinae
ATGGAAGTGGCGCAGAAGTTCTTGAAGAAAATAACTATTATCCTTTTGGGATGAAGCATGAAGGATACAATACTTCTTTCAGTTTTGGAAGCAGTTACCAGTATAAATACAATGGCAAGGAATTACAGACGGAGTCCGGCATGTATGATTACGGTGCAAGGTTTTATATGCCCGATATTGGACGTTGGGGCGTCGTGGATCCGCTCGCGGAGAAGATGCGTCGTTACAGTCCTTACAACTATGCATTTAATAATCCGATTAGATTTATTGATCCCGATGGAATGCAAAATAAAGATGTTATTATTACTGGAAATGAAAAAGATAAGGCATTTGAACAACTACAGGCTTCCGTTCAAGGGCAACTTAATTTATCTATAGATGAAGATGGAAAAGTAACCGCAACAAAAATTGAAGGAGCTGAACAGACAGATGCATCAAATCTTCTTTTTCATGCTACAAATATTGATCACGACAACATTGTTACCCTAAGAACAGATAGTGACATGAGAGTCGATGAAGCAGAGGGAAGTGAATATCCTTTATACGAAGGAGGTGCTTATCGTGGTAGTTTCGAATATGGAGGGAAAGTTCGTGCGACTAATATTGTTAATCCGGATATTTTAGGGAAGTATGAGAATGTTATGGGTGCAGCTACAGGAACAAATATTTTGCACGAAGCTTTAGAATCATACATTGGTGCAGTCCTTTTTCCAGGAAGCCCTGCTTCGCTTTCCTCAGAAGCATCAGCAAAAGGATACAATGATGCACATGATATTGCGGCTTATGTTGATCCTCGATATAAAGACAGCGATGGATTTAAATTAATACAGAGTTCAAGCAGAACATTTATTGATAGTAATAGAGTTACTATAACCGATAATCTTTCATTAAGAAATATAAAAACAGGAGTGATTACTCCAATTGGAAGTTATTCGGGAACGTATAAAAACTTAAAAAAGAAATAATGAGAGTATTAACTATTATAATTTGTTTTCTTAATATCAGCTGCTTTTCACAAACAAATAAAAGTGAAGATGTTATATCAGCAGTTGTAAAGAAAATAGATTCTACCTCATGGAATTATATTCTTCATTTAGAAAATAAAAAAACGAAGATTATTGTTCCTGTTTTTAAGGAATGTGATAATAAGAAAGATTATTTTGGAAAAATAAAAGTTGGAAAAAAATATAATTTTGTTTTATCCAAAGAAATAAGTTATACTAAAACTCAAAGAGAATTTATAAGCCAAAGTATTGACGGAAAAGAAATCTGGAACTCAAAAATGAAAGGGGTGCTTTATTATACAGATTGCGCAAATATGTGTGGACTTTATATACAGCCCTGATACCCGCTCTCGCGGATTTATAATCCGTGAGCAACAATAAAGAACCCACCGCAAAGCGGTGGGTTTTGTATTTTAAAGCGTAGCTGCGTTTTTGGCAAAAAAATCTTTAAACTTTTTATGGGTAAGTATTTTTTCTACGAGCCGGAAAATGGTTTGCTTGTCTTCCTCTTCGAGTTGTTGTATTAATCTGATCTGTTAAGTTCCGTTTTATCTTCCAAAATTACTTCTTTAGGAATAAAACAGCCATTATTAGTTGCTCATTAAAGCATCTTTTTAACCAGTTCACGCATCATTTAAAACTTACTTGATAATTGGATTTTCGTGAAAACCTTCTTCGTGTACAATGGAAAATCAGCGTTTTGAAGCCATCCGTAATAGCCCAGATCTTTCTGGAAAACAGACTTTACCGTTTGTCCCTTATATTTTCCGAAAGCAAAAATTTCCTGTCCGTTTTCGTTGAAATGAATCATTCCGGCAAGATCTGCAAATTTATTCTGAGAAGAAAAAGTACTTAATTCTGCGATTTCGTTCGGTACATCATCGTATTTTCCGACCTGCGCATCAAGCACTTCAAAAGTTGCCATAACATCGGCTTCCGCAGAATGGGCGTTTTCCAGTGTTTTTCCGCAATAAAACTGATAGGCAGCGCCTAGATTTCGGGGTTCCTTTTTAAAGAAAATGGTCTGCGCATCAACCAGTTTGAATTTATTCAAATCAAAATCAAACTCGGCACGAAGCAGCTCTTCCGCTAACAGTGGAACATCGAATCTGTTGGAATTGAAACCTCCTAAATCCGCACCCGTAATCATTTCCATCACTTTCGGAGCAATTTCTTTAAAAGTTGGCGCATCTTTTACGTCTTCATCATAAATACCGTGGATTTCGCTGCATTCTTTCGGGATCGGCATTTCAGGATTTATCCTCCATGTTTTGCTTTCTCTCGACGAATCAGGATTTACTTTTAAAATACAGATTTCAACAATACGGTCTTTCCCTATGTTGGTTCCTGTGGTTTCCAGATCAAAAATGCAAAGCGGTTTATGTAGTTTTAAATTCATTTTTTATAATTTGAAAATTTGAGAATGTGGTAATTTGAAAATGGATTTAAACGTCCATTACTCAACACATAAATTTATTTTAGTTGTTTTTGAAATATAATTGAGATTAAAATATAATAAATAATTACTAGCGGAATTCCGATAGTTTTAAAGATAGCTAAAATAATAACAGAACCTACCAGTAAAGCTATTTTCGGATAATTATCCTGTAGTTTCATCGATTTAAATTTCATCGCGATCATTTTTATCGGGGAGATTAAAAGCCATGAAGAAATAGCCGTCAGAATAAGAAGATAAATTTGATTTTCAAATAAAAATTCAAAGGTTCCCAATTCTTTATTAGCATAAAATAATCCGAAAATTAAAATTGTGTTTGATGGGGTATTTAATCCTTTAAAATAATATTTTTGTTCTTCATCAAGATTAAAAATCGCCAGTCTAAGACAGGAAAATAAAGTGATTAAAAAACCAAGATAAGTTACCCATTGAGGTCCATTGTAGAGTAAATGTGTATAATTTATGGCTTCCAAGGGATTTCTATGATCTATTCCGAGTAATGATACAACAATCGTCAGTCCCGGAACCAGTCCGAAGCTCACCATATCTGCCAAAGAATCCAGTTGTGTCCCGAGATTGGAATTCGCCTTTAACGCTCTTGCCGTAAAACCATCAAAGAAATCCAGAATCAGAGAAAGCATGATACAGATGGCAGTCGTCTGATAATCTCCTGAAATAAGATGAATGGCGCCGATACATCCGGAAAGCAGATTTCCTAAGGTAATGGCATTGGCAAGATTATTTTTAATAAAATTCATAGGCACAAAATTAATAAATTAAAGTAACAAAGCGTTAATTAAACGGAGCATCAATTATAGCAGTGTGTTACACGGTTGCAGGGAGATATTATTAAATTAATTCGAATTTAGTGTAAATTTGCAGCATGAAATTGTTTAAAGAATTTAGAAAACAGGAAGTTCTGGTGCTTTTGTACAGAATTTTTTTAGCCTATTTTTTCTATCAGATCGCAAGATTTTTATTCTGGTACTTTAATAAAGACTTAATAAAGATCGATTCTGTTTCAGATTATTTCAGTTTGTCTTTTCATGGGATTGCGTTCGATACAACGGCGATTTTATATGTAAATGCCCTTTTTATTCTTCTGAGCATCATTCCGGTCATCATCAATACTAAAAAAAGTTATCAGACATTTCTTTTCTGGCTGTATTTTGTCACCAACGGAATTGCTTATGCAATGAATTTCGGAGATATGGTGTATTTCAGGTTTTCGCAGATGAGGCTTACCTCTGCCGCGTTGCAGGTTGCGCAGCATGAAAGCAATATTTTTAAGGTCTTTACGACTTCCGTTGCTCAGAATCCTTTTGTTCTGATCGGATTTATAGGTTTGATGATCCTCTGGATTTTTCTTTATAAAAAAGTAAAGATTCAGGAAAACAAACCAGAAAAACTGGTTCCGTATTTTGTTTGGTCTTTGTTAACGCTTTGCATAACGGCTGTTTTGGCTGTTGGCGGGATCCGTGGAGATTTTAAACACAGCACAAGACCGATCAATCTGGTAGACGCCAATCGTTTCGTAAAAATTCCGGCACAGGGAAATGTCGTTTTGAACAGTACGTTTTCTTTTTTCCGAACTTTAAATACGAATAATTTTAAGGAAGTTCATTTTGTAGATGAAAAATTTATTGAACAGAACATTCATCCTTATAAAGAATATAACAGAGAAGTCGCAGAAAAACCAAATATCATTATTTTTATTGTAGAATCCTTCGGAAGAGAATATTCAGGAGCATTCAATAAAGACAAAAATATCAAAGATTACGTTTCTTACACTCCGTTTATCGACAGTTTGGCGGGACAGAGTCTTATTTTTCCGAACACTTTTGCCAACGGAAGACAGTCGATTCACGGGATGAGTTCCGTTCTTGCCGGAATTCCGAGTTTAACGGACGCTTTTACAAGTTCGCCGTATTCCAACCAGAAAATCCAGTCCATTGTTTCTGTCTGCAACGAAATGGGATACGATACTTCTTTCTATCACGGCGCTCCGAATGGTTCCATGGGATTTTTGGGCTTTGGAAACATCTTAGGCTTCAAACACTATTTTGGAAAGACAGAATACAATAACGATAAAGATTTCGACGGAATATGGGCAATCTGGGATGAACCTTTTTTACAGTATTTTGCGAAAAATGCAGGGAAAAAACAGCCTTTCATGGCAACCGTATTCACGGCATCTTCACATCATCCGTTTAAAATCCCTGAGAAATACAGCGGAAAGTTTAAAAAAGGAAAAATACAAATGCATGAACCAATTCAATATACGGATTATGCGATCAGAAAGTATTTTGAAACGGCTAAAAAACAGCCTTGGTTCAATAATACCATCTTTGTTTTTACGGGAGATCATACCAACGAAATTTATTATCCCGAATACGATAAAACAATGAATCGTTTCGCAGTGCCTTTAATCTTTTATTCACCAAATCCTGCATACAATTTAAAAGGTGTAAATCCTGAACTGGCACAGCAGATTGATATTTATCCTACGCTTGCAGATTTAATCGGTTATCATAAAAAAATCAGAAGCTGGGGCAGAAGTCTGGTGAGCGAAAGACAGTATTCGCCGATTATTGCCAATTCAGACGGAACCGTGGAGCAGTTTATCATCGGGAATTACATCTACCGTTTTGATGGAAAAGAAATTGTGGGGATCTTTGATAAGGCTGATTTAGGATTGGAAAAAAATCTCATGGAGCAATTGAGATCTGATCCGGAAGCGCAAAAAGGAAAACAAATAGCAAAAGCATGGTATCAGGATTATATGGATCGGGTGATAAACAGAAAAATGAACTAAAGTATAACTATTTTATTTTCAGGATTTATTGAATGGGATTTTAATTTCTAAACCTATTAATTTATTACTGTTTCAGAAGTATTTTTGGTATATCTCTTGTAATCTATGTGTAGGATAATAAATTTTTTTGTTGTTTTAAAATAAATTTATATTTTTAGCAATAATAGACAACGAAATTATTTTATTGAAATTAAAACTATAAGAAATATGAGAAAATTATTGTTGACCTTCGCACTTTCATTATTCGGAGTAATGTCTTTCGCGCAGATTGAAGGAAAATGGAAAACCATAGACGATGAAACAAAACAGGCTAAATCTATTGTTGAGATCTATAAAAAAGGAGACCAGTACTTTGGCAAAATCTCACAACTATTAATAAAGCCGGCTAATCCAAACTGTACAGCTTGTAAAGACGACAGAAAAAACAAGCCTATTCTGGGAATGGAAATCATCAGAGGGCTTAAAAAAGACGGCGATGAATTTACAGGAGGAACCATTACCGATCCTAAAACAGGAAAAACCTACAAATGTACGATTACAAGAAGCGGTGATAACCTGAATGTAAGAGGATATGTTGGTTTATCTTTCATCGGAAGATCACAGACTTGGCAGAAAGCTAATTAATCGGATCAAATAAAAATTAATAAGCGGCATTTCATTAAATGAAATGTCGTTTTTGTTATGTAAATAATAAAAAAACACTACTTTTGTACTCTAAATTTTTCAAATAAATATGGCAGAATATACTTTTCGTGAGGTAATTGCACAGGCAATGAGCGAGGAAATGCGTAAAGACGAATCCATCTATTTAATGGGGGAGGAAGTTGCAGAATATAACGGTGCATATAAGGCTTCAAAAGGAATGCTGGATGAATTTGGTGCTAAAAGAGTAATCGATACACCAATTGCTGAGCTTGGTTTCGCAGGGATTTCTGTGGGAGCTGCAATGAATGGTAACAGACCGATTGTAGAATTTATGACCTTCAATTTCTCTTTGGTGGGGATTGATCAGATTATCAATAACGCTGCAAAAATCCGCCAGATGAGTGGAGGACAGTGGAACTGCCCAATCGTTTTCCGTGGTCCTACAGCTTCTGCAGGTCAGTTGGGAGCAACACACTCTCAGGCTTTCGAAAGCTGGTATGCCAACTGTCCGGGATTAAAAGTAGTAGTTCCTTCAAACCCTTACGATGCGAAAGGATTGTTGAAAACTGCGATTCAGGATAACGATCCGGTAATTTTCATGGAATCTGAACAGATGTATGGAGACAAAATGGAAATTCCTGAAGAAGAATACTATTTACCAATCGGAAAAGCAGACATCAAAAGAGAAGGTGCTGATGTAACGTTGGTTTCTTTCGGAAAAATCATGAAGCTGGCTATTCAGGCTGCTGAAGATTTGGCTAAAGAAGGTATTTCTGTAGAAGTTATCGATCTTAGAACTGTTCGTCCTTTGGATTACGATACTGTTTTGGCGTCCGTTAAAAAGACAAACAGACTGGTTGTTTTAGAAGAAGCGTGGCCATTTGGTTCTGTGGCGTCTGAAATTACCTATATGGTTCAGCAGAAAGCATTCGATTATCTGGATGCTCCAATTAAGAGAATTACAACTCCAGATGCTCCTGCTCCTTACTCTGCGGCTTTATTTGCAGAGTGGTTCCCGAAACTTGAAAAAGTGAAAGAAGAGATCAAAAAAGCAATGTACGTTAAGTAATAAGACGATTATAGAAAAAAACTTCCGAAAGGAAGTTTTTTCATTTATTATATTCATGAAGAAAAATTCATGGAGATGTAAATTTGACTTAAATTTGCGCGTTTAAAAATTAAATTAGCTGGTATGGCAGAAGTTACAGAAGGCGGTCATCATTTTGACATCAAAAAGCTTTCTTTCATTGGAATTTTAGTGTCTCTCGGAATTGTTTTCGGAGATATCGGTACTTCACCGCTTTATGTAATGAAAGCGATTGTTAACGCAAGAGGGGAAGGAAGTACGATGCCTTTCAATGAGTACATCGAAGGGGCGTTGTCCTGTATTATCTGGACGCTTACTCTTCAGACGACAATTAAATATGTAATCATTGCTCTTAGAGCAGACAACAAAGGAGAAGGGGGTATTTTAGCACTTTTTTCTCTGGTAAAAAATCTTAAAAAAGGCTGGCTGTATCTTATTGCTATTGTAGGAGCGGCTGCGCTTATTGCAGATGGGGTAATCACTCCTTCGCTTACGGTAATGTCTGCGATCGAAGGTCTTGAAATTTATAATCCGGATACTCCGGTTGTTCCGATCACGATCGCGATTCTGATTGTTATTTTCGTGGTTCAGCAGTTTGGTACGAGCTTTATCGGGAAATTCTTCGGACCGGTAATGGTGATCTGGTTTCTGGTTTTGGGAGGTTTGGGATTATCTCATTTAAGCGAAAATCTTGAAATTTTAAGATCTTTCAATCCGTATTACGCATATAAGCTTATTGTCAATTCTCCGAGCGCAATTGTAATTTTAGGAGCGGTTTTCCTTTGTACTACAGGAGCGGAAGCGCTTTATTCCGACTTAGGACACTGCGGTGCCAAAAATATCCGTGTAAGCTGGGGATTTGTAAAAGTGATGTTAATCTTGAATTATCTTGGACAGGGAGCGTGGCTTTTAACCAATTACGGTAAACCGGGATTTTCGGTAGTAAACCCTTTCTTTGGTATCATGGAAGAATGGATGGTGGTTCCGGGCGTTATTTTGGCAACTGCGGCTGCAATTATTGCCAGTCAGGCTTTGATAACAGGATCATTTACCATTTTCTCTGAAGCAATGTCCCTAAATTTATGGCCTAACCAAAAAATCGATTATCCTTCCGGGGTTAAAGGACAAATGTACATCCCAAGAATTAACTGGGGGCTTTTATTGTTCTGTATTGTGGTGGTTCTTCACTTCAGGGAATCAGGGAAAATGGAAGCAGCTTACGGTTTATCCATCACGGTAACCATGTTAATGACCACGATTCTTTTGGTATACTGGCTGTTGAAACAAAGAGTCAATAAAGTTTTAATCCTTATTTTTGCATTTGTTTACATGGCAATCGAATTAGGTTTCTTCAGTGCAAACGTAATCAAATTCATGGAAGGAGGATGGATTACAGTCGTGTTGGCTGGATCTATAGGAATCTGTATGTATGCATGGTACAACGGAAGATCTATTAAAACAAAATTTATCAAATTTATTAAGCTTGAGACCTATATTCCGATCATTAAAGACATGAAGCTTGATGAAACGATTCCTAAATATGCAACTAACTTGGCATACTTAAGCCGTGCGAAGAGAAATGATGAGATCGAATCGAAGATTATTTATTCAATCATCAAAAAGCAGCCGAAAAGAGCCGATCATTATTTTATCTTAAGCATTACCAATCAGGAAGATCCATATACTTTCAAATATGCGGTAGACGAAGTTCTTCCGGGAACAATCTATAAAATTAACTTCATGTTAGGGTTTAAGATAGACCGAAGAATTAACGATTATTTTGATATGGTTCTCAGAGATCTAATGGCAGACGGAACAATTCCCTCAAGAAGCAGCCATCCTTCATTAAGAGCGCATAATATTCCGCCGGATCTGAAGTATGTGATTATAGACAATACCTATATCAACGATATTCTTCTTACGGTTAAAGAAAAAATCATTCTTAATATTTATAATTTCGTTAAATATATCGGAAGCGACGACTTTAAAGCATGGGGAATCACTTCCCACAACGTTGTGGTAGAATCTGCACCTATGACGGAAGACTGCGTCGGAAAATCCAAAATCGAGCAGTGCGAATTTATCCGCCACAAAGGTTAAATTCTTTAACACAGTAAGACAATTTGTATTTAAATAAAAATCAATAAATTTGTAGATAAATTTTTTGATGGATACGATACAAAAAGAAAAAAATATTGCGCTGATAAAGGATGTTTTAAGAAACTATTTATTAGAAAAAGGTTTCAGAAACACGCCTGAAAGATATACAATACTCGAAGAAATATACGGTATGGATCATCACTTCAATGTGGATGATCTGTACCTTTTAATGTTGCAGAAAAAATACCATGTTTCCAAAGCAACAATCTACAATACAATTGAAATTTTCCTTGATGCAGGACTCATCCGTAAGCATCAGTTCGGAGAAAAAACACTCACTTCTTCCTCTTACGAAAAATCTTATTTTGATAAACAGCACGATCATTTGGTGGTGTATAAAAAAGATTCAGATAAGGAAATTGAAGAGATCATCGAGTTTTGTGATCCGAGAATTCAAGGGATTAAAGAAGCAATTGAACAGGCATTTGGCGTAAAAATTGATTCCCATTCGCTGTATTTTTATGGCACGAAGAATGATTAATCAATTCATGAGGCTATTTGTTTTACTTTTAGTTTCTGTTTCAACATTTCTATTTGCACAGGATCAGCCGAAACCTCTGCAAAAAGATCCTTATTTTACCAACACGACTCCTCAAAAAAATGCTCCGCCTGCTGAAAAAGTGAAGCACATCCATTCCGATGAATTAAGAAAGGATGATAAATACGACGGGAATAATTACTTCGTGGGAAACGTACAGTTTTCGCATCAGGGTTCTTTGCTGAATGCGGATCTTGTGATTGTGTATGAAGAGCAGAATTTCATTAAAGCAATCGGGAATGTAAAACTGCAGAACGCCGATGGTTCAGTAATTACAGCCGATGAAATGGAGTACGACGGAAATACACAAAAAGGAATTGCCCGAAAAAATGTAGTTCTTACCGATCCGAAAGGAACGGTGATAAAAACGGAAATCATGTATTACGACAGACTTTCCAATCAGGCATATTACAACACCGGAGGAACCATTAATGACGGAAAAAGTACAACGTATTCCAAAACAGCAACCTATTTTCTGACAACCAGAACGATCGATCTTTCCGGAAGAGTGAAAATAGAAGATGCTCAGTATATTCTGGAAGGAGACAATGTAGTTCAGAACCAGAATACAAACATCGTAAACATCAACGGACCGACGACAATTGTCAACAAGAAAAATCCTAAAAACCGAATCGTTACCGATAAAGGAAATTACAATACAAATACGAAAGAAGCTTTTTTATACAAAAACTCCAGAGTGTATTACAATGATAAAATCCTTACCGGAGACGAAATGTATTACAACCAATTGTCCGGATTCGGAAAGGCGACAGGAAATGTAACACTGGATGATCCGAACGAAAGAAGATTTATAAAAGGAGGTTACGGAGAAATTTACGAAAAGAAAGATTCTGCCATGATGACCAAAAATCCGTATGCAGTAAAAGCTTTGGAAAAAGATTCGATGTATTTTGCGGCAGAAAAAATTATTTCTTTTCAAAAACCGGATCCTGAAGATATCAAGGTGAAGAAAAGTTTTCTGAGAGCATACAGAAAAGGACGTTTTTATAAATCCAATGCACAGGGAAGAGCAGATTCTATTGCTTTCAATGAAACAGACGGAGTTCTTCACATGTATACCAATCCAATCCTTTGGAGCAACGGAAAACAGGTAACCGGAGATAAAGTTGAAGCTTATTTTAATACCCAAAAAGAAAATATAGATTCTCTGAAAGTTCTCGGAAATGCTTTTGCCATCAGCAAAGTAGATTCCCTGAATATGAAAGATGAATTTAATCAGGTAAAAGGCAAACTGATGACGGTTTATTATGGAGAAGATAACAATATCAAAGAAGCAAAAGTAATCGGAAACGCTCAGGCAATTACTTATTCCGATGATGAAAACGAGCAGACGAAGGAAAAGGAAAGAATCGGGATTTCTCTTACTTCCTGCGGTATTATTGATGCTATTTTTGAGGAAAAGATGTTGTATGTTGTTGCCTGTAATATCGGAGCGGCATCAGATACCTATCCTATGAGTATGATAGAACCCGAAAGGCGGAAATTTCCGGATTTCAACTGGAATACAAAAGACAGGATTCTCAAATGGCAGGATATTCTTGTGGATACGCCTAATTATGAAGAAGTAAAATATGAAGCCGACAATACACTTTATAATAAAGCACAGGAAGCAGTAGAAAAAGAAAAAGCCAAAGAAGAAGCCAAAAAGCCGAAACGTGTAAGGCGATAAATTCGCATTTTTTTAACAGAATTTTTTTTAATTATAAAATATTCACCATTTTCTAAATAGGAAATGGTGATTTATTTTTACAAAATTGCCCTGAAAATAGTAGCTGCCTGATAATTTTTTAATTTTTTTTGAATTTTCAGGTATGTTTTATTCAAAAATCTGTGAAGCGGAAACCCTTATCGTTATTCGGTTTTCTAATTGATAAATTCTCATGGTTTGTTGAATTGATTTGCGATCTTGGTATGTAATGTAAATATTTTTTATTGAATATGTATTTTCATTAATTTTTTTCTATATATTTACCTAAGAATATATGAAACTATATTAATATTTTGTGATTTGGTGGTATTGCCCGCAGTTTTCTGCGGGCAATTTTTTTATTCTGTCCGTTTCATTTCGGAGTTTGCCGAATCTTTTATAGTTTTGCTAAAATTTCGGAAAATGGAAATGCAAAAGGATTTTTTTATATATCAGGCTCAGACGACAAAGTTTGCCGCAGGTTTTGAAGTAGAGAAGGCGGAAGGAAGTTATATTTATGGTAAAGACGGAAGAAGATATCTGGATTTTGTAGCAGGAGTTTCTGCCAATACTTTAGGACATTCCCATCCAAAAGTGGTAGATGCAATAAAAGAACAGGCAGAAAAATATCTTCACGTAATGGTTTATGGAGAATATGCACAGGAAAAGCCGGTGGCTTTATGTAAGCTGTTGGCAGAAGCTACTCCCGATCCTTTAGAAATTACTTATCTGGTAAACAGCGGTGCAGAAGCCATAGACGGAAGTCTTAAGCTGGCAAAAAGATATACAGGAAGAGAAGAAATTGTCTCTTTCAAAAATTCTTACCACGGAAATACACACGGTGCGTTAAGTGTATCTGGAAATGAGTTCCATAAAAGAGAATTTCGTCCGTTATTGCCAATGGTTTCCTTCATTGAATTTAACAACGAAAAAGATTTCGATAAAATTACCGAGAAAACAGCCTGCGTTATTTTAGAAACCATTCAGGGAGCGGCAGGATTTTTAGTTCCTAATGATGATTATTTAATTAAACTAAAAAAGAGATGTGAAGAAGTTGGCGCTTTATTAATTCTGGATGAAATTCAGCCGGGATTCGGAAGAACGGGAAAACTTTTTTCTTTTGAACATTTCGGCATTGTTCCGGATATTCTTGTGATGGGAAAAGGAATGGGAGGAGGAGTTCCTGTTGGTGCTTTTATGAGTTCGCGCGAAATTATGGAAACACTGTCTCATTCTCCGAAATTAGGGCATATTACGACCTTTGGAGGAAATCCGCTTATCGCAGCTTCCAGTTATGCAACTTTAAAAGAAGTTCTGGAAAGCGGTCTGATGAATGAAGTGGAAGAAAAAGAGAAATTATACAGAAGTCTTCTGGTTCATCCCAAAATAAAGAACATTAACGGAAAAGGTCTCATGCTGGCTGTAAATCTCGGATCTTCCGAATATACTTTAGACGTAGCCAAAAGATGTATGGAAAAAGGCCTCATTGTTTTCTGGCAGCTTTACAGAAATGAATATCTGAGAATCTCTCCGCCGCTTACCATTTCAAAGGAAGAAATAGAAGAAGGATGCAAAGTTATTCTTGACGTATTAAATGAAAACCAATAAAAAAGCTCTTTTTCAGAGCTTTTTTTTGATACCACAAAACAAAAAGATTATGGTAAAATAATAATTAAACACCTATTTAAGAATCTCTGACAAATATCATGAAGATTATGTAAAAAAATAAACACATTTTTGTGTAATAAAAAAATTAATTTATATATTGCGGGACGATTAAAACAAAGATTATATGGCTAAACATAAAGTCCATTACGAATTTCCAATGCATTGTTTATCAGAGATATTGTACGAATATCTGGCAACTGCAGAGGGGTTGTCTGAATGGTTTGCAGATGAGGTAACAGAGAAAGGTGATGATTTCTTTTTCAGTTGGGGTGGAGGTCCTTCTGAGAAGGCTACTTTAATCAGATATAAGCCTGAAGGTTTTGTGCGTTTCAGATGGGAGGAAGACGAAGGAACCAAAAATTTCTTTGAAATGACGATCACCATTGATGATATTACTGAAGACTTGTCTCTTAATATTACAGATTTCTGCGAAGAAGGCGATGAGGAAGAAAATGCAATGTATTGGGAAAATCTTATCGAAAATCTTAGAATTAAATTAGGAGCTGCCTAAATAAATGTAGGCAATGCCGAATAATAAAACTGATGAACGATTTATCGTTCATTATTTTTTTTATAAACAAATCAGATTACATTGGAAAATCAATATTTTACATCAGACGAAATCAACGTGAAGAACAGAGCCTTTCTTTTGGGCGATGCAGTGAAGGTTTCTTTTTTTATCAGAAACGGAAAATTAATCATGGATGAAGAATGCTATTTCTTCCTGATGGCTTCCATGAGAAAAATGAGGCTGAATATTCCATTAACCTACACACTTGAATTTTTTCAGACATTATTTCAGAAAGAGATTATTGAAGGGAAAAATATTCAGAATGCAATCATAAATTTTCAGGTTTTCAGAAATTCAGACGGAATTACTTTGTCTAAATCCTCAGTTTCGTATTTTTATGAGATTGCCGAGACTGAAGATGTACTAGCGCTGCACGAAAGAAATCTTGAACTGGATCTGATTAAGGAAATAAACGTTAATAACAACCTTTTAAGCAACATAAGAGTTCACAGTCCGGAAAATATTTACGGAGGGATTTACGCACAGGAAAATGACCTTGATGACGTTATCCTTTTAAACCCGAATAAAAGAATTGCACGTACAACTTTCGGGAATCTTTTGTTTTTGGAAGGCGATGTTATCAAAATTCCGAAACAGACGGAAGGAGCCTACATTTCGCCGCTTATGGAAAATTTTGTAACGTTTTTGCATAAAAATAACCTTGCAGACATACAGGAACACGAGATCATCGCGTTTGAGTCTCAGAAAGCCGAAGAAATTTTACTGATTTCAGATGAAAAAGGGATATTTTCTGTGGGGAAAATAAGAAATAAAACTTTCGGAAATCACAAGTTTTCTGAACTGATTAAAAGCTGGAAAGAAAGTTTTTAATATGAAAATTGACAAACCCGGTAAACAACAAAGTTCCGAAAGTCCTTTACCGGGTTTTATTCTGAATGAATCAAAATTTGTATCTTTATTTAGTATTCTCTGAAAATTTCAGAAAATTTCTGCGCAATTTCTTTCTGACCTTTCTCGCTGGTCAGATATTCTCGGTCTTTTGTATTATTGATATATCCGAGTTCCATTAAAACGGTCGGAGCTTTAGATTCTCTTAAAATATGAAGATTTTTTTCTTCAATTTTTAACGTGTTGAATTTCTTTGAAATTCGGTAAGCAAGCTTTTTTGAACCCTCGGTATTCTGCGTGTAGAGTTCAGCTCCCTGTTCAGTAGATTCAGGCTTCGGACTGCTGTTTACGTGAAGTGAAATAACCATTTCGGGGTTCAGCTTATTGATAAGAGCTGTTCTGTCTGATAACTGACTGTACGTATCGTTATCTCTCGTTAAAATTACCTCGTATTGATCCTGAGAATTATTGAATTTTTGAATCTCTTTTCCGATGTTCAGAACAATATCCTTTTCATAAATTCCGTATCTGTTGGCTCCCATATCATTTCCGCCATGTCCTGCATCAACAATGATCAGTTTTTTATCAAAGGGAGTGAAAGATAGAAATGCGGTGGAAAAAACGGATATTACAAATAGTTTTGTTCCTTTCATATCACAGAGATTTTTGGTTTAACAAATAACGGAATTTCTTTGCTTAAAATTGCTTAACGTTTTCTTAAAGTTTGTTAAATATTAACGCAATGTTAATAAATCCTTTTCCGTTAATTCAAAGAAATGTCTTCAGGAGAATTTGCCCATAAAAGATATTCTCCGCCCAGATTCTGCATGATCGATTTCCAGAGCGTCTGATCATTGGGCAAAGTATAATCAAGGTTATAAACATCTACTACCGTCCAGAGTTTTCTCTGGATTTCCCCATCAAGCTGCAAAGCTGTCCATCCGGAATAGCCGGAAAATATTTTCACGTTATTGATTTCCAGTTCACCGTTCAGAACAGCACTGATGATGTTTTCAATGTCTTCCGTAAGATAAAATTCAGGGGTGATTTCTGTATAAATTTCGGTTACTTTTTTTCCTTTTACGATGAAGAAAACCTTGTCGTTTTCTACAGGACCGCCATCATAAACTTCAATCTTAAAATCAAAAAAATCTTTGAATTTACTGCTCATCTGGCTGTTTTTCTTATTTAATATTAAACCAAATGCACCGTTATCATTATGTTCAATAATCAAAACAACAGATCTGGAAAAAATATCGCCGGAAATGTCGGGTGTGGAAATTAATATTTTACCTTTGTAAGAGTAATTCATACTCAAATTTAATAAAAAATATTTATGGAAAACCTGCACGACAAAAGAAAAGTGTACGAGAAATCCCAACTTATTGAAAGTGAGATAAAACAAAATCCCATCGAACAGTTTCGCGACTGGTTTCTGGAAGCCAGCGAAAATCCTAGCATCTCGGAAGCCAATGCAATGGCTATTTCTACGGTAGAAGAAGACGGCTGTCCGCTTACAAGAATGGTGTTGTTAAAAGCGTATACACATGAAGGATTTATTTTTTATACGAATTATGACAGCAGAAAAGGAAAATCTATAGAAAGAACGCACAAAGCCTGTCTCCATTTTTTCTGGCCAAATCTGGAAAGGCAGATCATTATTAAAGCTGATCTGGAACGCATCGCAGAAAACCTGAGTGACGGATATTTTCATTCCAGACCGAAAGGAAGTCAGTTGGGAGCCGTGGTTTCTCCGCAAAGTCAAGAAATTCCCAACCGTGAATTTTTAGAAAAAAAGCTTAAAGAGCTGGAAGAAAAATACGAAAATGCAGAAGTTCCAAGACCTGAAAACTGGGGCGGTTATATTGCAAAACCTTACGAAATAGAATTCTGGCAAGGGAGACCTAACCGGCTTCACGATAGAATTGTATATGAATTGGTTGATGGTCTCGATTGGAAAATAGCAAGATTAGCTCCCTAAATAGCTGATATATCAATAAGAAAACCTCATCTTACGATGAGGTTTTATTTTTTTCTTTAATCTTTCAAAGATTATTTTTTCTTTTTACTTGGAGCAGGAGCGTTTGCTGAAGCAACAGCAGCAGAAAGATCTGCACCCGCTTTGAATTTAGCAACAGTTTTAGCTTCGATGTTAATTGGCTTTTTAGTTGCAGGATTAATTCCCTGTCTTGCTGCTCTTTCAGCTACAGAGAAAGTTCCAAACCCTACTAAAGAAACTTTTCCGTCTTTTTTCTTTAGCGTAGTCATTACATTAGAAATAAATGATTCTAAAGCAGCTTTAGCTGCAACTTTAGTGATGCCGGCATCTTTTGCGATTGCGTCGATTAATTCAGACTTGTTCATAATTTTTAATATTAAAGTTAGTTCGTATTAGTAGCAAATATAATACTATTTTCTATATGTGCAATTTTTTTGCAAAAAAATAAATAAATTTTTTGATTTTACGTAAAAATAGTTAAAATATGATAATTCAGCTTTTTACGAAAAATCTACGTTACACGTTACTAAAATCATGCCAAATGCTTATGTATATTGACTTTACTAAAAATTTAATATTATTTTTTACATTTATTAAATCCTGAATTTTGTAATAAGTATTGATCGTTTTTAGGATATGTTTGTAAATTCTGTAAATAAAATCTTCAAAAATTATGTTTAATTAAATTAAAGTACTGGCATTCTGTGAGTTTTAAATTCATTATAAAAGGCGGTTTTGTAAATTATTATTAATAAATTTGCACCATGTTAATAGAAGTTTTTAAGTCTAAGATTCACAGGGTGAGAGTTACGGCTTCTGACCTTAATTATATTGGAAGTATTACAATAGATGAAGACCTTATTGAAGCGGCTGGTTTGGTAGTGGGAGAAAGGGTTTATATCGTGAATGTGAATAACGGAGAGCGTTTCGACACTTACGTGATCAAAGGAAAAAGAAAATCGGGAGAAGTTTGTCTTAACGGTCCTGCAGCGAGAAAAGTACAGAGAGATGATATCATTATTATCATTGCTTATGCACAGATGACTCCGGAAGAAGCACAGACTTTCCAGCCAAAAATTGTTTTCCCGGACGAAAAAACAAACCTTTTGACGTAACCGGATGGAGAAAAAATCAAAAAATCCTCTGAAATCCATTCTTACAATAGTGATCTCGCTTGCTTTTGCAGGCTTTTTTTTATGGTTTGCCCTAAAAGGTCTGGATTTTAAAGTGATCCAGAAATCTTTATCAAAGGCAAATTATTGGTGGGTTCTGTTTGCGGCTTGTTTTGGTATTGCAGCATACTGGTTTCGGGCAATCCGCTGGAATCTGATGCTGGAACCAATGGGACACCAAATTTCAAACTCCAATTCTCTATGGTCGATTTCTTTTGGATATCTTATGAACCTAACAATTCCAAGAAGTGGAGAAGTGGCAAGAGCAACTGCTTTGTACGGAGTGGAAAGAATTCCGGTAGACCAGTCTTTCGGGACAATTATTCTGGAAAGAGTAGTAGACTTAGTCTGTATGCTTTGCTTTTTAGGCTTAACTTTGATCTTTAAAGGAGATGTAATTTCATCGGTTTATGAAAGTTCGGGAGCCGATTTCAATCCGAATAAAATCTTTTTCATCATAGGAGTTTTATTGCTCGGTGCGGTTTTATTTTTTATGTTCAAAAAAAGACTCGCCAATGTTCCTGTTTTAGATAAGATTATCAAATTTATAGACGGAATACTCGACGGTTTAACATCTGTATTCAAATTAAAGCAAAAAGGAAAATTCATTCTTTATACTTTAGGAATCTGGGTTTCCTATTATTTTGCCGCCTATTTGGTCTGTTTTGCGTTGCCGGAAACTTCCGACTTCACTTTTGATGACGGATTTCTAATTCTTGTAGTGGGAACATTCGGAATGATTATCCCCGCAAGTGGAGGAATCGGAGCTTTTAATCTCGCAATGAAATATGGTTTTATGGCTTTATTTATATCCATGGGGAAAAGCGGTGAGCTTGGAGGAGAGGTTGGTTTAACGTATTCTTTCATTTCATTGCCTTTGCAGATCTGCATCATGTTGGTCATGGGATTAATCTCAATTCCGATGCTGGCAAAAGCAAGAAATAATATTGTTGCAGAAAAAGAATTTACAGAATAATTTATCTTTTAATTAAATCTTTCGAAAATATAAAATCCGGTCATGGCGATCGGATTTTTTTAGCTCTTAATTTTACTGAATTTCAAAATTTTATGTTTTGCAATTTACATAATTTTTTGTCACAAAATATTTTGGAAATTTCCTAAAACCGCCATAACTTCGATAAACAATACATAAAACACATAGCATTATTATGGCAATTAATTTACAGAAAGGGCAAAGAATTGATCTTGGATTTACAAAAATGACCATCGGTCTCGGATGGGATCCAAATGAAGGAATGGGATATGATTTTGACCTTGATGCCTCCGCAATTATGATTGATGCGGAACGAAAACTCGTAAGTGAAGAATATTTTGTTTTTTATAATAATCTGAGTTCGCCCGATGGCGCACTCACGCATACAGGTGATGACCCAAGCGGAAAAAACAGCGACGGAGATGATGATGAATCCATCATTATTGATCTTGAAAAAGTAGATGAAAGAGTGCAGGAAATTCTCTTTGTCGTTACCATCGAAGATTTTGAAAGGAGAAAGCAGAATTTCGGACAGGTGAGAAATTCGTACATCAGAATTGTTGACAATAACACGAATATGGAAATTGCCAAATATGAACTGGACGAAGATTTTTCCATCGAAACAGGAATAGAATTCGGAAGACTGTACAAACGTGGCGGAAGCTGGAAGTTTGAAGCTTCGGGAATCGGCTACAGAGCAGATCTGGGCTTTTTCCTTGAAAAATATTACAAAGGACAAATCATTAAATAGATATGGCAATCAACTTACAAAAAGGTCAGACGATTAACCTCCGCAAAAATGAACATGGAGAAGATGCGTATGATCTTTCCTCAGTAACCATAGGTCTGGGTTGGGATGTTCGAAGATCCGGAAATTTTTTCAACCGTCTGTTTGGGGTCAGCGATGGTCCGGAATATGATCTTGATGCCATCGCTTTTCTTTTAGATAAAAACGGAAAAGTAGCAGATCTCGGAATGACGGTTCCCGGAAGAAACGGAAGAGAGATCGCTTTGTACAAAAGTGATGTTATCTACTTTAATGCGATGCGGCATCCGAGCGGAAAAATATGGCTCACCGGAGATAACAGAACCGGAGCCGGAGATGGCGACGACGAACAGATTATTGTGTTGCTGGATCAGTTGGATGAACGTTATCAGAAAATCGTTTTCGTGGTTTCAATTTACCAGGGATTGTTTAACAGGCAGCATTTCGGAATGATAGAAAATGCATTTATCCGCGCGGTAGATGCAAGAGGAAGAGAAATTACAAAATTCAGTCTTTCCGGCGATGCAGATATGAACGGAATGTGTTCTATGGTTTTTGCAGAAGTTTACCGCCACAACGGCGACTGGAAATTCCGCGCCATCGGAGAACCGCACCGGACGGATAATTTTATTGAGGTTTTGGTGCCTTACACCTATAAGTAAAAAAGTATGCTGAAAATGCATACTTTTTTATTTCAATCCGATTTTCAGTCCCATTTCCTTTTTCATATACAGCAAAACTTCTGCATTTCCTCGTGCATCATCAACCGGATGATGGGTGTGTTCTGTTTTTCGTAAATGTTTCCACTGGGCAAAAGTGTCTTTTTCCAGTCCGCAATACAGATCCGCAAGTCTTCTGGAGGAAAAACCGAATGGATTTCTCCCGATGAAATGGTGAAAATACCAGCAGATAAACATCCAATCGAAGCCGTTATTATCACTGATGAAAACAGGTCTTCCTTTAGAATTTTCTTTAATCCATTCTTCAAATTTCAGCATCACTTCTTTGGGATCATCAAAATCCATTGTTTCTTCCCGCGTTAAACCGGAAACTGCCAATGCATCCGGATTGAATTTCTCTGAAATAGGTTTCAGTTTTCCGTAAAAGGTGGTTTCCAGATTTTCATCCACTAAAACGGCTCCAAAACAGACCATTGAAAAATCGCCCGGAATCGGTCCGTCTGATTCTATATCGACCATAATATAACTCATGCAATTGTATTTTAAATTTTAAAGAAACGAATATATAGAAAATTGCCTTCGGAAATTAAATATTTACAAAAGTTCAAAAAAACTTCTTTTGCCGATCTTAATTTTTATTCCTTTCTCTAATTTAATTTCTTCATTCGGATCGGTCATTTTTATATTATTGATCTGAATTCCACCGTTTTCAATCAGTCTTCGGATGAAAGATTTGCTTTCGTTACTTTTCAGTTGATGGCATAATTCTGTTAAAGTCATTTTATGCTGAATATGGTGGAGAGAGTCAATGAAGACCGGTTCAAAAACTTTTTCTTCAAAATTTTTACTCTGGAACTGATTCATAAAAAACAACTCTGCATTTTCAGCCGATTCTGCGTTATGATATTGTGTGATGATATTTTTAGCGATCAGCTTTTTAATATTCATTGGATTTTCACCGTTTACGATATTTTGCTTTAAACTTTTCTTCTCTTCTGGAGAAAAATCAGTGGTGAGCTCAATAAATTCATCAATTAAAGAATCTGGAATCGACATCGTTTTCCCGAACATTTCATTCGGCTCGTCGGTTAATCCGATGATGTTATTCAGGGATTTGCTCATTTTTTCTTTTCCGTCAAGCCCTTTCAGCAAAGGCATACACATCACAATCTGCGGAGATTTTCCGTGACTTTCCTGTAATTGTCGTCCCATCGTACAGTTAAAAAGCTGGTCGGTTCCGCCCATTTCAATGTCACATTCAATTTGTACAGAATCAAATCCCTGCAAAACAGGGTACACCAGTTCATGCATTGCAATAGGTGTATTTTCTGAAAACCTTTTATTGAAATCATTTCTGTGCATCAGTTGCGCAACCGTCACTTTCGACATCAGTTGGATCATTTCCGAAAAATTCAGCGCATCCAGCCATTCCGAATTAAAGAAAATTTTTGTTTTTTCCATATCAATAACTTTTGAGAGCTGACTGATGTACGTTTCCGCATTATGATGAACTTCTTCAGCGGTTAAAGGTTTTCTCGCCTTGTTTTTTCCTGTTGGATCGCCGATTCTTGCGGTAAAACTTCCGACAATGATTACAATCTGATGTCCCAGATCCTGAAATTGTTTCAGTTTTTTCAAAACAACTGCGTGTCCAAGATGCAGATCCGGAGCAGTGGGATCAAAACCCAGTTTGATGATTAGCTTTCTGTTTTCTTTTTCGGCTTGCTGAATTTTCTCTTCCAGTCCGTTTTCCGGCAGAATGATTTCTACATTTTCTTTTAATTTTCTGATCATATTTTTAATTTTTAAGCATGAAAAAACCCGAACAAAACTGTCCGGGTTCTATGATATTTTTAGATTAAATTTCTACTGAATATGGTTATAGAAGTCTTCCCGAACGGTTATCCGGGTAATAATAATTGCTGAAAAAAGGAAGACGCAATATGTTGTTTAAGTGCTTCATGAATGCAAATATAGAATTTTATTAAAAGATCATTTGTTTTTTCTTCAGAAAATCTTCGACTTTTCTTTCAAAGTCATGGAAATTCTGTACAAGAAAGGCACCGCTTCTTTTTTCTGAAAATTCTTTATCATTAAGCAGTAAATAAGTCTTTTTCAGTTGAAGGTAACAAAGCAAAACAAATTGTTTTATTTTAACTTCGAACTGAGTTTCCAGTTTAAAATTCAACTGTCCTCCGTAAGATTCTTCAAAATAATATATAGAAATAATGGCTTTATGCTGTTTATCCTTTATTCGTTTTATTTCAAATTTACATCCTCCCGGTTCGTTGTACCAGATAAATTCAGTTTCCCATTTGTCTTGTATCAGATCCAGAACGGCATACATGATTTCTGAATAAGGATTGTTAAAAACATGAGTAATTACATAATTAAAACTTCTTCCATGAATGTAAAGCAGAAATTCACTCCATCCGGAAGGAAGAAGGATCAAAAGCATATCCAATTCATCCGATTGGATTATTTTTTGGTTATTTCTCATTTGAATTATTAATCGTTTTTAAAGTTTCATGATATAACCTTTATAAAACTTTGTACAGTCATACAGCTTTTCAAAATCAGGATAGTTTTTTTCATGGGAAAAATCGTTATTTTTTGCATGAAATTCCTGTTCTGCCAAAGAATACAGATCTTTATGATTTAATTGTAAATAATCCGACAGATAATTTTCATTTTTCTGATCTACTAATCCTGTAAAAAATATTCCGTAGATCAGAAAACGGTTGAAATCTTCCGCTTTGCATTTGTACCCTAAATGTTGCATTGAATATTTTTCATAATCTGAAAGAATTTGGTTAAAATTTTCAACTTGTAAAGAATCATTTATTTCATAAAAAATATCAAATCCGTGTACGAAAAGCTGGGTTTTCATTTCTTCAGGATCGGAAGTGTATTCTGATGCAAACCAATTGAAAATATCTTCCACTTCTTCTTTATTAAGATTTTCTGCATTCTCCTGAACTTTCTTTTTTATAAGCTCAAAACTTGTTTTCTGATCTTTTTTTAAAAACTGAAGCGCAGTTTCTTCTTCGCGGCAGAGTTTGTTGTACAGATTGATCTTTGCGGCAACAGGATTGTTTTTGATGAAATAAAGTTTTTCTGCCATAATCTTATGTATTGCCTTATTTTTCAGCAAATTTCATAACTAAGGTAGTGAAAAATTTCATATAAAAAAGCAGAGTGGTATTATTTCATACACTCTGCCGATGATTTTTAAATTTAATTTTATTATTTACTGAAAGCAGTCAGCCGTTTTAGTTCATCCTTTAAAATCACTTCTTCGATGGCTTTTTTAATCATGCTGCGAACTATGGAAAGCGGATGATGGGGAAAATCATTGTCATACTCCTCTGTTTCGGATTTATTCATAAGAGCACCCTCTTTAAAGGAAGGATCGTAGGGATCTTCAAACCAGTTTTTCAGTCCATTATCATCAAATGTAACTTCGCCGTTTTGGAGAAATCTGTTTAGTACCAGATTATCTCTCATCCCTGTTGTTCCGACTTCAACAGCTTGGGTTTTAATTACAAAACTGCAGTTTTCAAAAGGAATAGTAACGGATGCAAGATAGCTCATCCCTTGTTCAGGTTGAGGGATTTTAAAAATAGTCTTTACACTCGGAATATTATGAAGGTTAAATGTTGATACCTCAACAATGCCTCCACCGGAAGCAGAAACTGAGTGCCTGTGAAAGTTTCTTAATTCATCAATATTTTTAACAGTCGGTAAATCCGGCGGAATGTTGAAAAAGTACAGAGAAATCAATGCGCTTTGTTCAGGATTTACCCAGACGATCTGAGCGTCATTTTGTTCAACGATTTCCCAGCCGAAAGTTGGGATAGAAATAGAATTGATGGTAACTTCAGGCTTTTTTCTTTTAAGGAAAGTAAACATAGGTATCTTGTTTTTGTTTTTAAAGTTTCTGATGTGCCGTTTTAAGGAATTTTATCAGTTCGGCAAGTCCGTTTTGGGAAAACTGTATTTCATTCTGGCTGTAGAATGTAGCAGGCAATTTCAGATAATATTCCCATGTTTTTACATCTGCATGGTAGTTGCTTCCTGTTTCGATATTGCTTTTGGTGGTGTATTTGTATTTGGTGTCGTTTTCAGGTTTGGAAGATGAGTTCTGCTGAATTTTTTCAAGCGCATTGATGAGTTTTTCGACTTCATCTTTTTCCAGAGTAATGGTCTTTCTGGAAATATTATCGAAAGTTTCGGAAAGTGTCATGATGCCTAAAACGCTCAGCGAAGAATCATCCGACAAATCTTTAAGAACAATTTTCTGAAAATGAAGGTCTTTAAAGTCACCAAGCTTTATGATTTCTTTTTGAACAACCGTTTCTTTTTTTGAGCTGAAGTTTTGATAATTTTTCTCCAGACCTACAGTCGAAGGTTTTACAGTCGGAATCTGTGCTTTAAGGGCTGAAAAAATGATAATAAAAAATGCTGAAATAATTGTTTTCTTCATAGGAGGTGGTTATTATTTATGTTTTTTAAAAATGCTGAAATTACAGAAAAATTGGGAATTGATTAGTAAACCGAATCATTATTTTAGATAAAATTATCAACGAGACTGAGGGTCAAAATGAGCTTTAAAAGTAAGCGGATCTTCTGTTTTGTCTTCCGCAATTTCCAAAAATTCATGATATTCTTCAGGATGCTTTCCCATATAAGTCATCACAATTGCAAGATTAATAAACAGATTCTTATCCGCGGAACCCAGATTTAATGCCTTATGAAGATGTTTTAAAGCCTGCTCGTCTTCTCCCATATCAGAATAGATTGCAGCAATGTTGATTAAAGCGGAAGTATTTTCCGGTTCAAGCGCTAAAATTTCATCCAGTTCTTTGATTAAAAGATCGTTAATTGCATCCCAATGATCTTCATTTTCCCATCTTTTTGCCTGGAGTTTTTTTACGTTTTGGAGTCTGTGGATTGTTTTATTCATGGCGTAAAATTATGAAATTGTAAATGTTTATTTATGTTTTTCAAATAGCCATTTTGGAATTTCATCTGTAATGTGCAAAAGTTTGATTGATAGTGAAGATTAATAAAAGAATAATTAGATTCTGTTGAAATTTTAATTTATGCATGAGTGTTTTTATTGCGGTTTAAAATACATATTATTTTTCAATGAATAATTCATATGCTGTATTTTTCAATCAGGCTTTATGGTTACAAAATTTTTGTATAATGAATTACTTTCATCAGGAATTAAACCTTGTACTCGAAACCAAATTCAGATTTAATTTTGAAAACTCTTCATTCATACTTCATTTTAAAATCAAGTCCATTCTCATACTCCGCAGGATTTACGAAAGTAATAACTCCGATATCAGAATTCAGCCTCTGTTTTAAATCATTTAAATAAATTTCAGCTAAGGTAATGGTTCCGTCAATAGTTAAACTGAAGACCGTTTTATTATCATCAGTTATATTGACGCCAAACAAAATTCTATCAGGATTGTCAGTATATTGATTCCAGTAAAAGGTCTGGGCAACATGATCTTCATTTACAAAATAATCAATCATCTCTTTATTGCTGGTAAAGCCTTCTTCACTATCCATTCTGGAAGTATAATCTAAATTCAACGGTTCGTATTTAGGCAGATAAAGATTTAAAAGTTCGAAAATTTTTTCGGTTGATTTTCCGTCAAAATAAACCTGACAGACAATGTCTTTAATTAATTCCATGGTTTTAATTTCGAATTGGTTTAAAGCGGATTCTCAAATATAAATTTTAATTCTATGCAAAGTAAAAACAATTTTTAAGATGAAAGAGAACATGCATATTTTCGTTATGTGCGGATGATGAAACGTGCGGCTTCATAGCAGATGAAATCTGCCTCACTTTGCCTTAATTAAATATTTAGCTCTGAATATAAAGCTTTGTATTTCAGATTTATAATTAAATAATCGCTGAAAATTTCATCACGGATTTTTAAAATAAAACCATTAAGCTCAATAACTTAATGGTTTTATAAATGTTTTTATCCAAACGCTCTCTTCAGCAAACTCTCCACTTTCGGTTCGCTTCCTCTGAAATTCTTGTACAGTTCCATTGGATCTTTTGTACCGCCGGAAGAAAGTAGAATTTTATATTTTGCAGCGATTTCAGCATTGAAAATTCCGTTTTCCTTGAAATATTGAAACGCATCTGCATCCAGAACTTCCGCCCATTTGTAAGAATAATATCCCGCAGAATATCCACCCTGAAAAATATGTGAAAAACTCGGACTCATAGCGGTTTCAGGATTTGAAGGATATAACTGTGTTGCTTTTGTATATTCATCCTCAAACTCCTTTACACTTTTATTTTCCAACTCTTCAACTTTAGTATGGTAATTCATGTCCAGTAGCCCGAAACCAAGCTGTCTCAAAGTCTGGTAACCTTCCATAAAGTTTTTCGACTGTGCTATTTTCTCAATTTTTTCATCCGGCAAAACTTCTCCTGTTTTGTAATGTTTTGCGAACGTTTTTAAGAATTCCGGTTCGTAGCAGAAATTTTCAAGGAATTGAGAAGGCAGCTCCACGAAATCCCATTTTACGGAAGTTCCGGAAAGAGTAGGGTATTGCGTATCGGCAAGCATTCCGTGAAGGGCGTGACCAAATTCATGGAATAAAGTAGTCACTTCCTGAAACGTTAGTAAACTTGGAGTATCCTTCGTCGGCTTACTGAAATTACAAACGATAGAAATATGAGGACGGGAATTTTCGCCGTCTTTTTTGTACTGGTTTTTATAGCTCGTCATCCAGGCTCCCGCTCTTTTGCCTTTTCGTGGAAAATAATCTACATAAAGCAGCGCTTTGAAAGTTTTTTCAGAATGGTTGCTTCCATCTTCAATCTTCCCGCTCCCTGTTTCAAATACCTCATAAACCTTTACCTCTTCATGATATTTCGGAATATCGTTTCTTTCCTCAAAAGTTAATCCAAAAAGTTGTTCTGCCAATCCGAAAACCGCATCCTGAACCTGATTTAAAGGAAAATAAGGCTTTAATTCTTCATCATTAAGATCATATTTTGCTTTACGGAGTTTTTCAGCATAAAAAGCGTGGTCATAGCCTTGTATTTCTTCAATTCCGTCTGCTTTTGCCAAAGATTTCAACTCTTCAATTTCTTTATCGGCATAAGGTTTTGCTTTGGTTAAAAGTTCGTTCAGAAAATCGATAACTTTTGTCGGAGATTTTGCCATTCTTTCCTCCAGAACATAATCTGCGTAGTTTTTATAGCCTAATAATTCCGCTTTTTGCTGTTTTAAAGAAAGAAGATATTTAATTAAATTCTGATTATCAAATTCTCCGCTGTCGAAAGACTTTTTACCGTTCGCCAAAGCAATTTCCTTTCTCAATTCGCGGTTTTCAGCATATGTCATGAACGGAATATAACTTGGATATTGCAGCGTTACCACCCATCCTTCCAGATTTCTTTCTTTGGCTTCTTCTGCATATTGTTCCAGAATAGCTTCCGGAATTCCCGCAAGATCTTCTTTATTGGTGATATGTTTAAAATAATTATTCGTCGAAGCCAATACATTCTGCCCGAACTTAAGTGATTTTAAAGACAAATCCATGCTGATTTTCTTTAATTTCTCTTTGTCTTCTTCATTTAATAAAGCACCGCTTCTCACAAAACCTTTGTACGTTTCATTCAGAAGCATTTCCTGCTCTTCGTTGAGGTTATATTTCTCTTTTTCATCGTACACTTTTTTAATTTTACTGAAAAGAGCTTCGTTTTGAGAAATTTTTGAAGAATATTCTGTTAAAATCGGAGAAACTTCCTGTGCGATCTTTTGGATTTCATCGCTGGTTTCTGCCGAATTTAAATTGAAAAATATATTGGAAACCACATCAAGCTGTTCGCCGGAATAAGCCAATGCTTCAATTACATTTTCGAAAGTCGGGGCATCCTCATTATCAACGATAGCGTTAATTTCTTCTTCAGATTTCTGAATTAAATCTTTAAAAGCTGGAAGGTAATCTTCGTTTCTGATCTTATTAAATGGAGCTGAATGATATGGTGTGGTGAATTTTTCTGTTAAAATATTCATATTCTGATTTTTAATTATTGTAAATTTAATGATTCTCCGGAACCGACAGCGAAAAAGCTCAAAAATGATGCCTGAAAGGAAGTTGTGACAAAATTTGACGCTATTGTATAATCTTGTCATATGGAAAGTTAAGATGAAGCCAGATTGATTAATTTTGACAGCAAATTGAAGTGTCCTTATCATAAAAATTATAACCCTAAATTTTAATAACGATGAAAAAATTTTTAAAAGTTCTTGGTATCATTTTACTATTAATTGTTGTTTATGCTTTAATCGCAATGGTGGCATTCGGCAAAAACTATCATTACGAAAAATCGATGGTGATGAATGCTCCGAAAGAGAAAGTCTGGAAACAGATCAGTTCCATGAAAGCCTTTAATCAGTGGAATCCGTGGATGAAGCTGGATCCGAATATGAAAATTGTGTATTCCGGAAACGAAGGTCAGGTTGGAGATAAGTATTGCTGGGACAGCAAAAATGATGATGCAGGAGCAGGATGTCAGGAAATGAAAGAGTTGGTTACAGACCAAAAGCAGAAAACAGAAATGATTTTTGAAAGACCGTTTGCAGGACAGGCAACCTCAGAAATCGCTTTGTCTCCAGAAGGAAACGGAACAAAAGTAACCTGGACGATGGATACAGAGCAGGATCCGATGATGAAAATAATGCGGCCGATGATGGATTACCAAATGGGAAAATCCTACGAAGAAGGACTTAATAATCTGAAGAAATTAGTAGAAAAATAAAAAGAAAGCCTTGTGAAATTACTCGCAAGGCTTATTTATTTAATATTCTTTTTGACCTATTTCATTAATTGAATTGTAATTTCCTTCACCTTTCGGATTGGGACCATATTCATTCGGGCCATGGTCGCTATCTGCAAATAACATCCAAAGGGAATAAAAGGGAATGATTTGGAACCATCCTGAATTTCCTCTGTCGTGACATCTTTTTGCTCCTTGTGCTAACATAAACCACACTAAAGGAATAAGCAATAATAAAAAGATAATGAGAACAACTCCTGAAGGTTCTTCATTATTATTAATATTAAAATAAAAATTGAAGGGAACAGAAAATACTAAATAGATAAGATAGGATAGTCCATACTCTGTTCTTCTGATTCTTCCCTCGAAAGAAAATGGTGCTTTAAACATGGTATTTTTAGTTTTTATTCGTTTAAAAAACAAATGTAGAAATTATTTTAAAATTTCAGCACCATATTTGGAATTGTTATTTTATGTTAAGCCGAATAAGAATTATTGAAAAAATATTATCTTTATATAAAGATTTGATGTATGGAGAAGACCGTATTTGAGAAAAACAACATAAGAAATTATGTAAAAAACGTGATTGCCGAAAAGATCGAAAAATTAAAAAACTTCATAGAATTTACATTAGAAGCAAGTCGCGACATCAAAAAGACTCCGAAATATGACAGCATGAGAGAAGAGATGCAGGAAGAGATCTACCAGATGCAGCGTCAGTTGGGAGCGTTAAACGATTTAAAAAGAAATATGGCTAAAGTCCTGAATAATTCCACCGAAAAAGTTCAGTTGGGATCTTTGGTCATTACGAATAAAGCAAGGTTTTATATTTCGGTTTCCTTGGGAGAATTCTTTTTTGAAGGCGACCGGTTCTATGCCATTTCTTCCGAAAGTCCGATGGCAAAGAAAATGATGGGCATGAAACCCGGCGATGAATTTACACTGAATAAAATTCACCAGAAAATTATTGAGGTCATTTAATAATGATGAATGATGAATTTTTCAAACTAAACACTTGCTGTCATTCTGAATGGTGCGCAGCGGAGTGAAGAATCTATTTAGTGATATTAACGTTGAATATTCGTAAGAACGACAAATAAACTTTTAAAATAAACGGATAATCTAACTTATCAATAATTAAAAACTATCAGCTATCAACAGTCAGCCATCAACTTTTTCGTAATTTTGCGCTCATGAATAAAGCAGAAGTTTTAAAAGAAATCATAGAGCAAAGAAGAAGTATATTTCCAAAAGATTATTCGGATACAGAAATTTTACAGGAAATTCTTGACGAAATTTTACATTCGGCAACTTTGGCTCCCAATCATAAACGTACAAAACCCTGGCGTTTCAAAATATTCAGAGGGGAAGAAAAAGCAAAACTGGCTTTAGAAATGCAGTCGATTTACAAATCTACCCAACCCGAAACACTTTTTTTAGAAAAAAAATACAACGATATTGGTTTTAAAATCAATAAAGCAGATACCGTAGTTTCCATTGTTGTCAATTTCAGCGGAATGGTTCCGGAATGGGAAGAAATCGCAGCGGTTTCCATGGCTGTTCAGAATATGTATCTTACCTGTACTGCAAATAATATCGGATGTTACTGGAGTTCTCCGAAAATTGTAGACCATCTGAAAGAATCTTTAACCATTGAAGAAAACCAGAAGTGTTTAGGGTTTCTGTATATGGGAGTGATCTAATTTTATTTGATAATGAAAATCTTATAATGAGATTTATGGTAAGGATATGAGCGGTAATTTTCCCCGATATAACGGTCTATAATATTAAGTCCCATATCTTTACTGCTTTTGTTTGGCTCTGTAGATTTTTCGTCACTTGTAATGATAAACTTAGGTTTATTCTTGGTAAGTTCGTCAACTATTGTCTGCTGTCCTTTTTTAGTATTGGCAATTCCGGGGTGCAGTTCACTGTATTTTGTTGCAATTTTTCCTGGAGAAAAATAGTATAAAATCAGGTGATTAATCAAAAACTGATCATGATTGTCAACACCAATATAAAGGTAATCTTGCTTTTTTACATTGTTCTGAATAAAAAAGATAACATCCGTTAAATCTTTATCACTTTTTAAATAAGGCATTGTAAAAAGATTTACGGTATTATAATCCCTTGTATTATGCCGATATATTTTTTTAACGGAAACAAAAAGAAGGATTACAGCTGTTGTATATTTAATCCATTCTGGTAGAGTAAAACATAAATTTTTAAAGAATGAACGGATATAGTAAATTCCTATGATACATGCAAAAAATAATACAGGCAAAGAATGTATCGTATCGGCTCTGTTAAACAGCTGATTCAAAAATAAAAATCCACTAAAAATTACGACCAGCAGTTTGTAATTGGGCTTTTGCTTCTCGGATCCCGTTATCTTTCGATATTCAGTAAACAAAGCAAATACGAATAATAAAGGATACAAGTAATATGTTGATTTTATTGGAATTACCCTGTATTGTTTAATCAGAGAGCCGGGCTCAGCAATGAGAGTCTGAAAATATAGACTGATTTCCTGGGAAGTAAATATTGCATAATATGTACAAGCCGCTAATAATAAGCTAACTCCGGCGAATAATAAAATTTTCCGGAATAATTCTTTATCAAAAAATATGGATACAGCAAGAATTAGAATATAAGAAATAAAGGAATATACGAAAAAATCTATTCTGAATAGTGCCGTAACCTGAAGAGCTAAAAAAGACAGAAACAGGATGTGAGATTTTCTTTTATCTAAATAGCTGAAAAATAACAAGTATGATATACTGATACAGATTAATGCGGTATAGATAGGAGGGAAAAAAAGGAAATCAGATTTGGAATTAAGATAATAGCAAAATATCAGAGAAGAAAAAGCTGCTGTTTTCGAAGATTTAATAAGGTTTCTGACAATAAAATAGAAGAAACTTCCAAATGATATTCCGATTAAAAATTCCAGACACCTTACCGAAAGCAGATTTCCTCCAAAAATTTTCATCCAGGATTCGAAAATCCAGTATTGACCTTTCGGATAAATAGTCCAGAAATCTTTTAGATACGTTTCTCCCTGAAGCAATCTTTTGGCATTAACCAAAACAATTCCTTCATCATAAACGTTTAATGGGGAACAAAAAACCTGGAAAAAGAAAAGAAAGGCGATGAAAAAATAAATATAAATATTTTTACAGACATTCATTTCGAAGACATTAATCACAAATATATAAACAGTTTTAAGAATTGAAAATTATTAGGTGGAATATTTGAAAAAAAATATTATCTTTGCACTCTTAAATATTTAACTGGGACGAGTTCCCGTAAAATTCAAACATTATGTCAGTAAAAATCAGATTACAAAGACACGGATCTAAAGGAAGACCTTTTTTCCACATCGTGGTTGCAGATTCTAGAGCAAGAAGAGATGGTAAATTCATCGAGAAACTAGGAACATACAACCCAATTACAAACCCTGCAACTATCGATTTGAACGTTGATTCTGCTGTAAAGTGGTTAAACAACGGTGCTCAGCCAACTGATACTGCAAGAGCTATTCTTTCTTACAAAGGGGCGCTTTACAAAAAACACTTACAAGGTGGTGTTGCTAAAGGAGCTTTTGATGAGGCTGAAGCTGAAAAAAGATTCAATGCTTGGGTAGAAGCTAAAGAAGCTAAAGTACAAGGTAAAGTGGACGGTTTGGCTACTGCTAAATCTGATGCTAAAAAAGCTGCTTTAGAAGCTGAAGCTAAAGTAAACGAAGCTAGAGTTGCTGCTGCTGCACAGGCTGAAGCAGACGCTAAAGCTGCTGAAGAAGCTGCAAATGCACCTGCTGAAGAAACTACAGAAGGAGAAGCTGCTGCTGAATCTACAGAAGAAAATACTGAAGCTTAAGAAAAATCCGGTATGCGTAAAGAAGATTGCTATTTATTAGGAAAAATCACGCGCAGACACGGACTTGCGGGAAACGTTATCCTTAAACTGGATACCGATCAGCCCGAGCTTTACAATAAACTGGAATCAATATTCGTTGAAATCAACGGATTATTGGTTCCTTTTTTTATTGAAAAATCATCCTGGAGTAAATTGGATGCTCTTAATATTGCCTTTAAAAATTCCTCGGAAGCTTTAGTGGATCAGTCCTTGGGGAAAAATGTCTATCTTCCTCTCTCAAGTTTACCAAAACTTACCGGAAAGCAATTTTATTACCATGAAATCATCGGGTACAATATCCATGATGAAAATGATAACGACTGTGGAGTGATCCGTTCCGTAAACGATCAGACAGCGCAGGTTTACTTTATCACCAATCTCGACGGAAAAGAAGTGGTAATCCCTATCATCAAAGACTGGATCTTAGAAGTGAACAGAGATGAAAGATTCATCAAAATGCATCTTCCGGAAGGTCTTATTGATGTTTTCTTGGTTCCTTCCAAGAAAGACGAATAGTTTTACAAATAATTTTACTGCTTACATTTTAGTATTCAGTTTCTTTTTCAAATCCTCAATCTGAGTATACATTCGGTTAAAAAATATTTTTCGGTCCCGGTTTCCCGAAGTATTCATCGATTTTGAATTTTTTATCTGATGCTCAAAATAATTCAGTGTTTCGGTACATGTCTTTTCATCGTTAATCAGAATATAGCCAAACATATTGGTCGGAATAGCAAACAGTGACTGTTGAGGATGATGAAAAAAGATGTCATTGGAAAGATGCATCAGTTCATTTTCATATAATTGAAATTTAAGATTGTTTTCTGTTTTTTCCTCAATATACTGTATAAGTTCCGTTAATTCATTTAAAATAATCCGAGCCTCACTCTGTTTCAGGTGTCCCGTTTCAGAATAAAACAAAATTTGCTGTAGGATGCTCGAAATGGTACTATTATTCCATAACTCAATAACATTCTGTTCCTCATATTTCTTCCTGAGTTCTTTTGTGTCGAGCTTAAAATCGGGAGGCGAAAACTGCAGAAAAGGAATGAAAACCTGTTTGGAATTAAGCAAATTCATCCATACATATACTTTAAAACGAGAAAGCATCGAATCTGAAAGCGTGTAGAAAAACGGAATGTCTTTCGCCGAATAATAGATCGTCATTCCTTTTGAAAGAGGAAGGTTTTCAAACACATTGAGATTGTTCTGGAAAAATGATTTTAAATCTTCTGTTTCCATAACAACACTTGTTTTTCTTACTATAATCTGCCGGTCAGAAGTCTGAAACTGATCCAGAGAAATCTGAAAATACTTTGCCAGTTCCAAAGCTTCCTCTAAACTGAATTTTGCTTTCAGGGAAGTTCTTCGGTGTGCCGCATCGTAGCTGATGTTAAGAATATTGGCAATTTCGTCATTTAACGATCTGTCACCAATTTTCTTTCGGATTTCTTTAAGCAAACGTTCCTGATACATAGTTTTGCGATTTTCACAAATTTAGATTTTTATTTTAATTTTTTTTCGCATTTATGAAACAGCTTTTCAAGTATAGCTTTGAGGTGTAATTTTTAAAATAAAAAATCATGAAAAATTTTGTATTAATCATTGCGCTGTCTTTTTGCAGTTTTGTAAACGCACAAATCGGCAACAAAAAAGACTGGGCAATTATAGGATCAATTATTTGCACTCGTCTCGAATTAACCATCATGAATGATAAATCTTTTCTTTCTTTCGGTCCGAAAATTCCTCTTAATGAAAATAATTATGTGAGTTTAAGAGGGCATTTCAATTGGTGGGATACACCGGAAAGAAAATTTATTGTTATTCCGGAACTGGATTATTTTTACAAAGTTGCAGATTTTAAAGAAAAAAGTATGATAACCAATTTGTATACCGGCGCCGGAATTACTCCATATGCGGTATCACCAAAATTTGGAATAGTTTTTTACCATTTTATTTCTGCTGAAGCGGGTTATAATATTGAATACGAACCTTATAAGTACTTTTCTACCTCAGGTTTCAGATTTTCTTTGGGATTTAATTTAGTCTTCTAAATCTTAAAAAAAACAATTGAAATGAAAACAATACCTTATCTATTAATCGCCACAAGATTTTGTTTGGCTCCAATCATCCTTTTGTTAGCTTATTTTAAAGGAGAGCAATCCCGATTTTTAATTTTAAGCTTAATGTATTTTGGTTTATTAACGGATATTTTCGACGGAATCATCGCACGAAAAGTGGGTGTTTCTTCCGAAAAACTTAGAAGATTAGACAGTCAGACCGATTTGGTATTCTGGCTATCTCTTGGATTTGCTTCTTACTTTTTGAATGCCGAATTAATAAAAAACGAATGGAAAGGAGTTGCTCTAATTTTCGTCATGGAAGCACTTTGCTATATAATAAGCTGGCTAAAATTCGGGAAAGAGACCTGTACTCACGCTTTTTTATCGAAAATGTGGGGACTGAGTTTGCTGATCGCTTTTACCTATTTAATTGGATTTCAACAGGCAGGATGGACTTTTTATCTTACCGTTATTTTAGGATTTGTTTCGCACATTGATGTAATTTTAATTATTTTAATCCTTCCCAAATGGCAATATGATGTTCCGAGTTCTTATCATGCATGGAAAATTAGGAAAGGAAAACAGAGAAAAAAATCGATTTTCTTTAATTGATTCTTATTTAAAGCATAATTTTTTGAGTAATTAATTGATAAATGAATTGAATTAAAACAGTGTAATCCTCAAATTGCGCTGTTTTTTTGTAACTTTGCAGACATTAATTTTTACAGAAAAATTTTAATCAACAAATGAAAAAGCAGACCATTAAGGAAATCCTACAGGATTACAAGAAAGTATTACATCATGACATTACGGTTTACGGTTGGGTAAGAACGTTCCGTGCGAATCGCTTCATTGCGCTTAATGATGGTTCTACGATTAATAATTTGCAGATTGTTGTTGATTTTGAAAATTTCGACGAAGAGATTATCAGCAAGATCAGTACAGCTTCTTCCCTTAAAATTGTAGGAGAAGTGGTGGAAAGTCAGGGAGCTGGACAGGCTGTTGAGATTTTAGCGAAAAAAATTACCATTTTAGGAGATAACTTCACGGAAGAAAGAGACAAAACGATTCTTCAGCCTAAAAAACACTCATTGGAAACTTTGAGAGATCAGGCGCATTTGAGATTCAGAACCAACTTGTTCGGAGCCGTTTTCAGAGTGCGTCATGCGGTGAGTTTTGCGGTACATTCTTTCTTTAACCAGAATCAGTTTTTCTACATCAACACGCCGGTAATTACGGGAGCCGATGCAGAAGGAGCCGGAGAAATGTTCGGGGTAACGAATTTTGATCTGAACAATATTCCGAGAGATGAGCAGGGAGACATCGATTTTGCTCAGGATTTCTTCGGAAGAAAAACAAATTTAACGGTTTCCGGACAGCTTGAAGGAGAAACTGCGGCGATGGGATTGGGAAGAATTTATACTTTCGGGCCGACTTTCCGTGCAGAAAATTCAAACACAACACGCCACCTTGCAGAATTCTGGATGATTGAGCCGGAAGTGGCTTTTAACAACCTTGAGGATAACATTGATCTTGCAGAAGATTTCTTAAAATATGTAATTAAATATGTATTGGATCACTGCAAAGACGATCTTGAGTTCTTAGACAAACGTTTTGAAGAAGAGCAAAAATCTAAGCCTGAAAAAGACAGAGCCAAAGAAGGTCTTATCGAAAAGCTTGAGAATGTGATTGCGAAACGTTTCAAGAGAGTTTCTTACACAGAAGCTATCGAGATCTTAATGAACTCAAAAGAAAATAAGAAAGGGAAATTCCAGTATCCGGTTGAAAACTGGGGAACCGATCTTCAGTCTGAGCACGAAAGATATCTGGTAGAAAAACATTTCGAAAGTCCGGTAGTTCTGTTTGATTATCCAAAAGAGATCAAAGCGTTCTACATGAAACTGAATGAAGACGGTAAAACCGTTGCTGCGATGGACGTTCTTTTCCCCGGAATCGGAGAAATCATAGGTGGTTCCGAAAGAGAAGCCAGACTGGATGTTCTTAAGCAGAAAATGGCAGAAATGCATGTTGATGAACACGAATTATGGTGGTATTTAGATACAAGAAAATTCGGTTCTGTTCCACACGCAGGATTTGGTCTCGGATTGGAAAGACTGGTTCTTTTCGTAACAGGAATGACGAACATCAGAGATGTAATTCCTTTCCCGAGAACGCCGAAAAACGCTGAGTTTTAATTTTTAATAAAAACATATAGAAAAATCCTTCTGATCTTATCGGAAGGATTTTTTTATTAACTTTACCTAAAATAATGATGATGAGTACAATTACCATACATACAGAAAACGAAAATCAGATCAATCTTCTGAAAGCTCTTTTGAAAGAGCTGAAAATTAATTTTGAGATTAATAAAGAAGAAAAACTTACTGAATGGCAGAAAGAGAAAATTCTAAAAGGAATTTCAGATATTTCTGAGGGGAAATTCTCATCAAGTGAGTCTGTAGCTGAAAAAGCAAGAACATGTTTAAAGTAATCTGGTCTCATCAGGCAGAATCAGATTATCTGGATACGCTTCAATATTGGATCAAACATAATAAATCGATAAAATATTCTTCAAAATTAATGGCAGAAGTTGAAAAAAAGGAAAAACTTATCGCCGAAAATCCGAATATAGGTTCTCCCTCTGAAATTGATGATGTGAAATATGTTTTGATTGATAAAAATTTTTCAATGTATTATCGGGTCAACAAAGAGGTTATTGAAATTCTTGCCTTTTGGGATAACAGAAGAGATCCGGAAAATTTGAATATATAAAAATTAAAAAGCCCTGAAAATCATGCTTCAGGGCTTTTGTTGTTTATTTTAAATAGCTTATTATACACTGTTGAGTACAAAAATCGTGCTAAAATTTAGTTTTGTCAAAAAAAAGTACTAAATTCGTAGAATATGTTATGTTAAAACACCAACTAGTAATATGCTAAAACAACACTTACAACTCAAATTAGGACAAAAGCTGGCTCCCCAGCAAATCCAATTGATGAAGTTGATCCAGCTTCACACATTGGAGTTTGAAGAGGAACTTGAGAGGGAGTTAGAAGAAAACCCGGCATTAGAGATCGCAAAAGAAGAATCTAAAGAGGATGATTATTCTTCTCTGGAAGATTCATATGAAACAGAAGGTACGGAAAGCATTGAAACAGATTTTGATGTAGACCAGTATCTTTACGATGATGAACCGAGCTATAAAACGTCTTCCAGTAACTATTCTTCCGATGATGAAGAATTTGATAATGAAAGTCTTTTAACGGAAGGACAATCATTATACGATTATCTTTTGGAGCAGATCCATCTTGCCAACATCAATAAAGAAGATTTGAAGATTGCGGAATATCTTATCGGGAATCTCGATACAGACGGATATTTAAGAAGAGAAATCAAATCTATTGTGGATGATCTTGCCTTTTCTCAGGGAATTTATACCACCAAAGAAAATGTAGAAGATATCCTTGAAAATTATGTGCAGAAGCTGGATCCTCCCGGAGTAGGAGCGAGAGGTCTTCAGGAATGTCTACTGCTGCAGATTGAGAAAAAAGTAAGTTCAGATAAAGCCGTTTCTCTGGCTGCCAATATTCTGAGACATCAGTTTGATGCTTTAACGAACAAGCACTACAACAAAATCATCCAGAAATACGATATTGAGGAAGAAGATTTGAAAGATGCGTTGGACGAAATTTCAAAATTATCTCCAAAAGTTGGCGGAAATTTCGATACTCAGACGATTACGATCAATCAGGAAATTATTCCGGATTTTGTAATTCAGGTAAAAGACGGACAGGTTATCCCGATGCTGAACAGCAAAAATGCACCTACGCTGAGAGTTTCAGAAGAATATAAAGATATTTTATCCACTTATTCTCACGATAAAAATTCTGCCGAACACAAACAGGCTGCTTTATTCATCAAACAAAAACTGGATGCAGCAAAATGGTATATTGATGCCATTAATCAGCGCCAGAATACATTATTGCAAACCATTACGGCTATTGTGAAGTTTCAGAAAGATTATTTCCTTACGGGAGATGAAAAATCTTTGAGACCAATGATTCTTAAGGATATTGCCGATATTACAGGCTTCGATATTTCAACGATTTCCAGAGTGGTAAAAAGCAAATATGCAGATACACCGAACGGGATTATTTACCTTAAAGATCTGTTCTCGGATAGTTTAACAAATGATGACGGAGAGGAAGTTTCTACAAAAGAAATTAAAACTCATCTTCAGGAAGTAATCAGCAAAGAAAATAAGAGAAAGCCTTTAACAGACGACGCTTTGGTGGTGATCTTAAAAGAGCAGGGATACAATATTGCGAGAAGAACAATTGCAAAATATCGTGAACAGCTTAATATTCCGGTAGCGAGATTAAGAAAAGAACTCTAAAATAACAGAAAAGCATTTCAAACCGAAATGCTTTTTTTATTGTTTTTTAATTATCCATAAAGTTGTATCTCATTCTGAAACAGCCTAAAAAGATTCGAACGAAGTTGAAAGAAACTCCATTCGTAAAAGTGGATTCTTCGCTACAAATGACAAGGTCTTTAAATCTTTGCCTTATCTAATCCCAATTCCTTTACAGAAACTTCACGCATTTCAACCTTTCGCACTTTTCCGGAGATCGTCATCGGGAATTCGTCTACAAACTTCCAGTATTTCGGAACTTTATAATGTGCGATCCTGCCTTTACAATACTCTAAGAGTTCTTCTTTGGTTACCTCGAATCCTTTTCTAACTTTTACCCATGCCATCACTTCTTCTCCGAATTTCTCGCTTGGAACTCCGATGATCTGAACATCAAGAATGTTGGGATAAGTGTATAAAAAATCTTCAATTTCTTTAGGCGAAATATTTTCACCGCCGCGAATAATCAGATCTTTTATCCTGCCCGAAATTGTAATGTAGCCTTCATCATCCATTACTGCCATATCTCCGGTATGCATCCATCTTCCTTCATCCAGAACCTTTTTGGTGTTTTCGGGATCGTTCCAGTATTTCAGCATTACAGAATAACCTCTTGTACACAGTTCCCCATGTTCGCCACGCGCAACGATTTTTCCGTTTTCATCAATGATTTTTATTTCCAGGTGATCCTGAACGGTTCCCACCGTATTCACCTGCTTTTCAAATGGAGTTCCGATCAGGGTTTGCGTAGAGACAGGAGAGGTTTCCGTCATTCCGTAGCAGATGCTCATTTCTTTAATATTCATAAGACTTTCTACTTTTTTCATAATTTCTGGCGGACAAACGGAACCAGCCATGACCCCCGTTCTTAAACTTGAAAAATCAAAAGTTTCGAAATTTTTTACCGCTAATTCAGCAATAAACATGGTCGGAACTCCGTAAAGCGAGGTGCATTTTTCATCGGAAACAACTTTTAAGGTAATTTCAGGATCAAAACTATCATTCGGAATTACCATACAGGCTCCGTGAGCAGTACAGCAAATATTTCCGATCACCATTCCGAAACAGTGATAAAAAGGTACAGGAATGCAGACCCTGTCTTTTTCAGTATACTTTAACCGAATTCCGATAAAATATCCATTGTTTAAAATATTATGATGAGAAAGAGTGACGCCTTTAGGAAAGCCGGTTGTTCCGGAAGTATATTGAATATTCACAGGATCATCAAACTGTACATGTTCTTCAAAACTATGCAATGTGTCATCCGAAATTTCCTGTCCGTTATTTAAAAACTCTTCCCAGTTATCATCAAAGAAAATTTCAGATTTTAAAGTCGAGCAGAACTCTCTTGCATCGGCAATCATCTGTTTATAATCGCTGGATTTAAAAGCAAGAGATGAAAAAATGTGGGACATTTCAGACTGGTTAATCACAAAGATCAGCTCACTGGTTCTGTAAGCGGGATTTATGTTTACCAAAATAACCCCGATTCTTGCGGTTGCATATTGTAAAAGAACCCATTCGTAGCGGTTCGTAGACCAGATTCCGATGCGGTCTCCGGATTTTGCTCCCAGAAAGATCAGTGCTTTTGCAACGGCAGTTGTCTGATTATAAAATTCCTGATAAGTGGCGCGGTAATTTTGATGTACGCAGATTAAAGCTTCCTGATTGGGGAATTTTTCAACGGTATGTTTAAGATTGCTTCCGATGGTTTCACCTAATAATGGAATGTCGGAACTACCGTGAACATAAGATATTGGCATAGAATAAAAGATTTGGTTAAATAAAATTAACAATAATATCTTAAATTCCTGCTTTTTTCAGTTTAAATTTCCTGAGAATCGATTTCTTTTAACTGAATTAAATTCTTATCAAGTTTTTTAATGATAATTCCATAAACCACTCTGTAATACAGCCACACCATTATTACTGTAAAAACAGTGCTTATGATGATACCGGCTACAAATCCTATAAGGGTGGAGTTGGTAATCTCTACATTCTGAGTATTTAAAATGTAAAAAACAAAGATTGTGAAAATAGAGGTAAAAGTGATTAATAACGCAATATTAATTAAAATAAACGCGTTTACTGTCTTTTTAAATGTAATGATCTGAAGGATAAATTTTTTAAGATTTTCCTCAATTTTTATAACCTTGTAATTTTGATAAAATTTAAATACAAAATATGCAGTAATGGTTAAGCTCAGAACTTTTAAGACCAGATAAATATTATCGAATGTATTTTCTAATTCCGAAGTTCTCTGTACACCGAGTTTTGTGAGAATATTAATGAAAGAGTTGGATTCCTTTCCCTGAATGATGTAGAATAATCCTATTAAAGTAAAGAATAAAAATTCGAAAACACTGATCCAGAAAATATACTTCACATAATTGCGCGATTTTTTGTTGAGCATCTGAAGGATCTCATTATAATCATATTTTTCCTGAACAGGCTGTTCCTGCCATGTTTTCTTAAAGCTGTCTAAATCAAATTCAGGCATATTTTTCCATCTGTTCTTTAAGGGTTTTCTTTAATCTGTTCATTTTCACACGCGCATTTACTTCGGTGATTCCTAGGTTTTCTGCAATATCCTTATAAGGCAAATCATCCAGATACATCATCACGATTGCTCTTTCCACATTGGGAAGCGTCTTGATTACTGTATACAAAAGTGATACCTGTTGCTGTTTTTCATCATCATCTTCCACAAAATCTGCATGATTGATGTCTAATTCATTCGTCTGCAGGCTTTTGCTTTTTTTTCTGAAAAGAGTAATAGCTGTATTTAAGGCAACACGGTACATCCACGTGGAAATCTTGGAATTTCCTTTAAATGAGTCATAACTTCTCCACAATTGTAACACAATTTCCTGAAAAAGATCTTCCTCATCCTCCAAAGAATTGGTATAAAGACGCGAAACCTTGATAATCAATCCCTGATTATCCTTAATAAGCTGCGCAAATTCCTTTTCCTTTGAAGCCAATTGGGATGTTTAATTTTGTAGCACGAAGATATGATATAATTTGAGAATTTGAAAATTTAAGTAATTTGAAAATGAATAACATCAAACCAAAATAATTTTCTTGCAGATTAAAAATTTTCAAATTATCACATTGTCAAATTTTCAAATTATCTATCTTTGCAGCCACGAGAAAATCGGCTTGTTGATTTCCCGTTTTACGGGAGGTAGGAAAGTCCGGACACCGTAGAGTAGCAAAGCGGATAACATCCGTCACCCGCGAGGGTAGGACAAGTGCAACAGAAAGTATGTACAGTTCGGCTGTAGTGAAACCAGGTAAACTCTTTGTGGTGCAATGATAAGTATATCGGTTCTTTTCAGTAATGAAAATAGGAGTTGCTCGCTCTGAAAGCCGAGGGGTAATCAGCTAAAGTTTTGCAGCAATGTAAGACGCAGATAAATAACAGGCACTTCTTCGGAAGAACAAAATCCGGCTTATAGATTTTCTCGTGGTTTTAAGAGTTGGAAGTTAGAGGCTGGAAGATGGAAGTCTTTAACGCAATCATTTAAGCCTCCATCTTCAAGCTCCCATCTTCCCTCCAATTTATTTCTCGCTTTCCAGTTGTTTTTTTGCTTCTTCTAAATCTTTACGGTCTTCTTCGGACAATTTAGGATACTGCAGGTCCATTTTTTCCAAAGCATCAATAATAATCTGTATCGCTGCAACTCTTGCAAACCATTTATTATCAGCAGGAAGAACATACCAAGGCGCGTAATCTTTTGAAGTCTCATTGATTGCCGTTTCATAGCATTCCATATATTTATCGAATAAAGCTCTCTCCGGAAGATCCGCGGCAGAAAATTTCCAGTTTTTCTCCTGTTCGTTAATTCTGTCCAGAAGTCTTTTCTTTTGCTCATCTTTAGAAACATTCAGGAATATTTTTACAACGGTCGTTCCGTTTTGGGCAAGATGCTTTTCAAAATTTCTGATGCTTTCATAGCGGTTTTCCCAGAATTTATCGTCAAAATCCTTAACAGATTTCCATGTTTTTTCGCTTAAATTATATTCAGGATGAACTTTGCAGACCAGTACACTTTCGTAATGAGAACGGTTAAAAATTCCGATCATGCCTTTTTGGGGTAATGCTAAATAATGCCTCCACAAAAAATCATGGGCATATTCTTTTGAAGTGGGAGTTTTGAAGCTCGTTACATTACAGCCTTGCGGATTCACTCCCCCGAAAACGTGCTCAATCATGCTGTCTTTTCCTGCGGCATCCATCGCCTGAAGTACCACCAAGAGAGACTGGCTTCCATCCGAATACAATTTCTCCTGAAGCTCACGAAGCTTTTCTTTTTCTTTTAATAATAATTGTTCCCCTTCTTCTTTGGTAAGTTTTCCTTTGTATTCTGTTGAAGCTTTTTTAATGGAAAATTTTCCTTTAATTAAAAAATCGTCTGAAAAGTTAGTGTCCATGTTTATTTTAAATTATTAAAAAGATTAAAGATTAATTTTGGTCATAATTTATAGCAAAAAACCGTTAACCATCAACTAACCTAATATAAATGTAATAAAAAAACCGCCTCCATGAGACGGTTTCGTTTATTTTAGTAGAGATTTTACCATTATGCAGCAGTTTTAGCCGCTTTTTTTGCAGCCTTTTTCGCAGCTTTCGCAGCCGCTTTCTCTTCTTTAGCTTTAGCTTTCAATTCTTCAGGAGTCAATGGCTTTGGATCCGGAGCATTAGGATCTACGTTTCCTTTGATGTAGATTACACTTCTGCTGTTTACAGGGTCATTAGAAAATACTTCGATCATTTTGTTAAAACCACCGTTAATTGCAGTATTGTATCCTACCTTTATCTTAGCTGATTTTCCCGGCATAATAGGATCCTGGCTGAATTCCGGAGTGGTACATCCGCAAGATGCTTTTACATTCGATAAAATAAGAGGCTTATCTCCTGTATTGGTTACCGTAAAGAATCTGATACCGTCTGAACTTGGCTTTACATTTCCGTAATCGAAAGTAGTTTTGTCAAACGTAATCGTTTGTGCAGATGCAATAGCGAAGGTTCCGAATAATGCAATTCCTGCGATTAATTTTTTCATATTCTTGAATATTAAATATGTTGTTAGATAAATTTTGAGAAACAAAGTTAAAAATTATTTTAATTCATACTTAAAATATTTTTCTTTAGACTATTTTTGCAAATTGTAAATTAAAGTAAAAGAATTTATGCAGATTTCAGAAAAGTACAATCCACAGGAAACAGAACAAAAGTGGTACAATTACTGGTTGGAAAATAAATACTTCCATTCAGAGCCCAATGACAAGCCGCCTTACACTGTTGTAATTCCTCCGCCAAACGTGACGGGGATTTTGCACATGGGGCATATGCTTAACAATACCATTCAGGATGTGCTGGTCCGTCGTGCAAGAATGCAGGGCTTTAATGCTTGCTGGGTTCCGGGAACAGATCACGCTTCCATTGCTACGGAAGCGAAAGTGGTTGCTAAACTGAAGTCTGAAGGAGTCAATAAATCTGATATTACAAGAGAAGAGTTTTTAAAGCACGCGTGGGAATGGACTGATAAATACGGAGGAACAATTCTTGAACAGCTTAAAAAATTAGGATGTTCATGCGATTGGGACAGAACCCGTTTCACCATGGAGCCAAAACTTTCTCAGCAGGTGATTAAATCTTTTGTTGATCTTTACAACAAAGGACTCATTTACCGTGGGTACAGAATGGTAAACTGGGATCCCGAAGCAAAAACCAATATTTCCGACGAAGAAGTAATCTTTAAGGAACAGAATGGGAAATTATACTTCCTGAAATATGCCATTGAAGGCTCAGAAGAATTCCTGTCAGTAGCGACAACGCGTCCGGAAACTATTTTCGGGGATACTGCAGTGTGTATCAATCCTAATGATGAGAGATACGCACATTTAAAAGGTAAAAAAGTAATCGTACCAATCGTTAACAGAGTAATTCCTATTATTGAGGACGAATATGTGGATATTGAATTCGGAACAGGTGCTTTGAAAATTACGCCTGCTCACGACATCAATGATTACGAAATCGGACAAAAACATAATCTTCAGATGATTGATGCTTTAGATGATGACGGAAATCTGAACGATCACGGGTTGCATTACGCCGGAAAAAACAGATTCGAGGTAAGAAAGCAGATTGCGAAAGAACTGGAAGAAAAAGATCTTTTGCTGAAAGCGGAAGATTACGTAAATAAAGTAGGAACGTCAGAAAGAACAGGCGCGGTAATTGAGCCTAAAGTTTCTGTACAGTGGTTCCTGAAAATGTCTGAAATTGCAAAACCTGCTTTGGATGTTGTGATGAATGATGAGGTTAAATTTTATCCTGAAAAGTTTAAAAATACCTACAAGCACTGGATGGAAAACATCCGCGACTGGAATATTTCCCGACAGCTTTGGTGGGGACAGCAAATTCCTGCGTTCTATTATGGTGACGGAGAAAATGATTTCGTAGTTGCAGAAACTATCGAAGAAGCATTAGAACTTGCAAAGCAAAAAACCAACAACGATCAACTGACAACTGACAACTTAAAACAAGATGAGGATGCTTTAGATACATGGTTCTCTTCATGGTTGTGGCCAATGTCTGTTTTCGATGGACTGCTTGATCCTGAAAACAAAGACATCAATTATTATTACCCGACTTCAGATTTGGTAACAGGTCCGGATATTATTTTCTTCTGGGTAGCAAGAATGATTATGGCAGGACTGGAATACAGAAAAGAAGTTCCGTTTAAAAATGTTTATTTCACAGGAATTGTAAGAGATAAGCAGAGAAGAAAGATGTCTAAATCTTTAGGAAACTCACCGGATCCGTTAGAATTAATGGATAAGTATGGAGCAGACGGAGTTCGTGTAGGAATTTTATTAAGTTCTGCAGCCGGAAACGACCTTCTTTTTGATGAAGATTTAATGCTTCAGGGAAGAAACTTCATGACGAAAATCTGGAATGCTTTCCGATTGATCAATATGTGGAATCATGAAGATAAGCCTTCAAACGAAACAGAAAATCAGACTATTAAATGGTTTGAAAACCAATTGAACAAAACAATTGCTGAAATCAATGATCAATTTGATAAGTTTAGAATTTCTGATGCATTACATCTAATTCAAAAATTGGTTAAGGATGATTTCTGCGGATGGTATCTGGAAGCAATTAAGCCAAATTATGGTGAAGGAATTTCTAAAGAAGTTTACCATAAAACAATTGAGCTATTTGAGGAATTAATGAAGTTGCTTCATCCTTTTATGCCTTTCTTGACAGAGGAGTTGTGGCAATTAATTTCTGAAAGAAAAGCGGAGGAAGCGTTGGTTATCGCGCAGCAGAAAAAAGCAGGTGAATTTAATGAAGAAATAATTCGAAAGTTTGAAATCGCTGCAGAAATTATTTCCGGTGTTAGAAATTACCGTCAAACCAAAGGAATTTCTCCAAGAGAAGGTGCTGAAATTTATACCAATGCTTCAGAATTTCCTAACGAATCCGTGATTAAGAAATTGGCGAATGTTTCTGAAATTCATTTCGGAACAAAAACAGAGAAGCCGAGCTTTACATTTCTTGTGGGCGCAACAGAAATTTCAATTCCTTTAAGTGAAAACTTAGATTTGGGAGAAGAGAAAACGAAAACAGAAGAAGAATTAAAGTACCTGAAAGGATTCCTGATCTCTGTAGATAAAAAGCTTTCCAACGAAAAATTTGTTGCCAACGCAAAACCGGAAATTGTTGAGGTTGAAAGGAAAAAACAAAAAGATGCGCTAGATAAAATAGCCATTCTTGAAGAGAAATTAAAAAGTTTATAATAAAAGGTTTAGGTTAAGGTTGAGCTTAGAGCTTAGCCTGAACCTTCATCTTAGTCTAAATATAACATGACACACATAGAAAACATCAAAAAACTGTTCTCCAAAAACTTCGTAGAAAGTCCGTTACTGGAAAGCTTTGAAGTTGGGAAAATTTATCTTTCCAGCGGAAAACTTGTTGCCTGTGATCCTCTGATTACAAATGATATGAAGCCTTTCTCAATACCATTTCCGAAAGGAGATTTTGCAGTTCTTCTGCACAAGGAAAGAGAAAGCAATTGTGTGGCGTATGCTGAAATTATTTTCAGCCAGTCTGAAATTACAGACTGGAAACTGGCGACAACAGAAGGGCAGAACATAAAAGATCTTGCAGAAGGAGAAGTTTTCGGATATCCTGTGGAAAGCGGGATGGGCTGCTTTATGGATGTGGATACGCAGAATAGTCTTAACGATTTGGAACAGAGATTGTATCGTAATAAAGGTGTTGATTTTATGGGGATCTATGAAGAATTTTTTCATGAATATTTCTTTGATGAAAAAGGAGCAATCGATCAGTTTGCATTCCTAAAACCTTCAGAAAATCATCCGGGAACTATTTTTGCATTTGAAACAGGGTATGGTGAAGGTTTTTATGCAAGTTATATTGGATTTGATAAAAATAATAATCCTGTAAAAATCGTAACAGAATTTATTGAAATTAGTTGATTTTTCATTAATTATTTTTGAAATTCAAATTTCAAATCATAAATTTGTTAGAATCACGAAATATTAATTCTATAAGAAACACTAATGAATTTTTCCTCAGAACAGCCAAGAATTATCGTTGTAGGAAGCTCTTCGATAGATCTTGTTTTAGAAACCGAAAAAGTTCCCTGTGAGAACGAGACGGTTATTGCCCGAAAATCCGAAAGTTACTTTGGTGGAAAAGGAGCCAATCAGGCAGTTGGTGCAGCACGTTTGGGAGCCAGCGTCTACTTTGTAGGCTGTGTTGGAATGGATCCGCTTGGTCAGCAGATTATGAGGAATATGGTGAATGAGAACGTGAACGTAGGCTTCGTTTTTGAGACGGATCGTGAAGCCACCGGAACAGCTTATGTAACCACTTCAGGCGGAAATACCGCAATTGTGGTAGTTCCTGCAGCCAATAATTATCTTAGTGTAGAACACGTTGAGGCGGCAGATAAATACTTTCATACAGCAGATCTCGTACTTCTTCAGCTTGAAGTCTCCATGAAGGTAATTGAGTATACCATAAAAAAAGCCAAGAAATATGGTAAAAAAGTAGGATTGTATGCTTCACCTGCACAGCGTCTGAGCGATGAAATTTTAAATCATGTAGATTTTATTGTGGTAAAAAGCAATGAACTTCATATTGTTTTCGGAGAAGATCAGAGAGAAGACATTCTTAAAAAATACTTTAACAAGGTTTTTGTAAGAGATGACATTAATTCTACCATCTATTTTGATGGTACAGAAATGAAATATTGCAGAAACGATAAGGATAAAACTGCGTATAAAATGGGAATGGGCGATGCTTTTACGGTAGGATTTTCTATTGCTCTGTGTCATAGAAACTCTATAGAAGAGTGTGTGAAATTCGGGAATGAAGTTTCGGCAAGAGTTTCTGAATCAAAAGGTTCCCAATGTTGCCTTCCCAGACTTTCAGATTTTATTTCATAAGCTATTTGTTACATATCGAAAGTTTTAAACTTAACATAAAATATAAAGTAAAATTTCCACTTTTATAGTGGATTTTTTCTTTTTTACCCATGAAAGAGCTAAAGCTTACAGCATCTGATGACGTTTCAATAGTTGCCCATTTATTTTCGCCTGAAAAAAGTAATCGTAAACTATTGCTTATCAATTCTGCAACCGGAGTAAAACAGCAGATTTACTTTTCATTTGCAAAGTTTTTTTCCGAAAAAGGATTTACCGTTATTACCTACGATTATCGGGGAATCGGGCTTTCGAAACCTGAAAATATGAGAGGATTTTATGCTTCGATGAGAATCTGGGGTTCCGAAGATTTTAAAGCTGTTACAGATTACATTCAGAAAAATTTTACAGATTATCGAAAGTACTGTTTAGGACATTCCGTAGGTGCTTTAATTTTAGGAATGAATAAAGATGCTGAAATGTTTGAAGAATTTTTCTTTGTAGGAACGCAGAATGCTTTTGTAGGACATTTGAAATTCAAAACAAAAATAGAAGCGTATTTAGGTTTTGGAATTGCCCAGCCTTTAACCACCGCATTACTGGGCTATTTTCCGGGAAATTGGTTCGGACTCGGAGAAAGTCTTCCGAAAAATTGCGCATATGACTGGAGAACCTTAATTTTAAACAGAAAATCGACCAACAGATTGCTGGAGAAAATTGAGGATTATTCTAAAAATTTAACACAGAAAGTATTTGTAATGTATGCTGAAGATGATGCATGGCTCACTGAAAAAGGGGTAAAAAGTCTGATGAACGATACCTATCCGAATCTTAAGCCAACTTACAGAGTGGTGAAAATTTCAGAATCGGAAAAAGGAGAGATCGGGCATATTAATTTTTTCAGAAGTTACAATAAGAAACTGTGGAATATTATTTTAAATGAAATTTCCTGATAAAAGTTTTTTTCTTTCCGATACTTTGGTCGCCCAATATTTAAAATGATTGATATAATGAAGAATCTGATCCAAAACACGGTAGAATTTGTAAAAGAAAAACTGGAAGGTGCAGAAGCAGGACACGACTGGTTTCACATCGAAAGAGTATGGAAATTATCCAGAAAAATTGCTGAAACAGAAAGCTGCAATCAGGAAGTTGTAGAACTGGCGGCTTTGCTTCACGATATTGCCGATCCCAAATTTCATAACGGAGATGAAACTCTCGCTTTGAAAGTTTCCCGCGATTTTCTTGAAAGTCAGGATGCTGATAAAGAAATTATTGAGCAGGTTTTGTTCATTATTAAAAATATTTCCTTTAAAAACAGAGGTGAAGTTCCTAAAAATCTTCCTGTTGAACTAAAAATTGTTCAGGATGCAGACAGAATTGATGCTATCGGAGCCATCGGAATCGGAAGAACATTCAACTTCGGAGGCTTTAAAAATAATCCGATGTATGATCCCAATGTAGAGCCCAAACTCAATATGTCTAAGGAAGAATATAAAAAATCCAACGGAACCACCATCAACCATTTCTACGAAAAACTTTTGCTGCTGAAAGATCTGATGAATACGGAAAAAGGAAAGGAAATTGCCGGAGAAAGACACGATTTTATGCTGAAATTCCTCGATCAGTTCTACAAAGAATGGAATGTTGAATAGGATTCTTTTAAAAGTCTTTAAATAAGTATCTTTGCACTATGGTATTTATTGTTCTGGTCATCTTCTGGGCTTCCGTTTTTTCTCTTTTGCTTTCTAAGCTGAAGAAAGGGAAAGGCGCAGAATGGGCAAAATTATTCCGTATTGTTACGATTATTTTTTCGTTTTCTATTTTCACGTATTGGTTTATCAAGAAAAGCACGATAGGCATTGTGGAAAATTCTGTGGCATTACAGGTGATTAATAAACTTCCGCAGCCTCTGGATTTTTATGTTCTTACGCTTAATGACACGGAAGTAGGGAAAGTTATCGACACGAAACATCTGGGAACCATCCGTCCGGAATATTACAGGATAGAATATCTGAAAATGGATAAGTCTGATGAATATTGGGTTGTGGGATATTTAGGAAAGAAAAATCTTGTCTACTTCTCCCAGAATTCTGTCCCGAATAAGAATATCGATCAGATGATAGAAGTTCAGAATTACATCATTCAGAGTTCAAAGCTTTCCGATATGGCTAAAAAACAGATTGAAGCATATAATCATGAAAATGTAAAACTCGGAATCTGGATCACTTTAGATTTTCTGCTGCTGTTTCTCAACATCATGCTGCTTCTCAGAAAAAGAAAATAAAAAAATCCCAATCTTTACTAAAGGTTGGGATTTTGTATTGCTTTTAAAAGATTAAGGATAATCAAGAATAATCATGATTCTTTCTTTATGCTCTTCAGGGCAGTTCTTAATCAGCTTATCTTTATTGTGTTTACTGATTTGTTTCGGTTCCAGCCATTCTGTTACATCGGAACTCAAACTGTTGTTGTCGTACGTTCTTTTTATTTTTTCGTCTTCATAAAAAGTATACTCGTCACCGAGCCAGTTGCTCGTAATACTTATTGTACAAATTTCCTTTTCCATACTGTTATTGGTTTTTATTTGGCTGATTCATTAATGAATCTCTACTTCCCAATTTAGTAATTATAACAATATAAATGAAGGATTTACGGTAATTTTTTTTACAGGCGATAAAGTGAATTATTTATATTAAAAATGCACTTTTTGTTGTCATTATCCCACTTAATAGTGAATAAAATTAAAATTTATTAAATTCTAAAATAAACTTCCTGTACTTTCTTTTGCCATTTCGGGGATGTGAAGATCCTGTTTCCACTCTTCATTCACTTTTTTAATAAAATAAGCGGAAAGCAGCGGAGAAGCTTTTTCAATATTCTGATGTACAAAAAAATACAGATTCTGAAGTCCTTCCTTCTTCCATTTGCTGAGATGCTTCATCCAGTCATCCAGCCTTTCGTAATCACTTTCTGCATTGGCTCCAACGTAACGGATAAACGCATTTGGTGTGGTGAGACGCATATGAAGCATATCTCTTCTTCCGGCAGTATCTACAATAATGTTGGTGATGTTGTTTTCTTCAAACAGATCGCAGGTTTTATTGAGAATCTCTTCATCGGTAAACCATTCTGTATTTCTCAGCTCGATCGCGAGAGGAACTTCCTTTGGCCAGTTTTTCACGAATTTTTCCAGCCTTTCGTAATCTTTTGGTTTAAAATTATCGTGAAGCTGAAGGAACACCATTCCCAGTTTTTCATCAAAGTTTAAAACCGCCGTAGCAAACTGCGTAACGACATCGTCTATATTTAAAAGCCTTCTGAAATGGGAAACTGTATTGGTGATTTTTGGAAAAAATTTAAAATCAGCGGGAGTTTTCTCTTTCCATGTCTGTACCTGTTCCGGAGTCGGCATACCGTAAAAGGTGGCATTCAGCTCAATAGAATTAAACTGCGTTGCATAGTACGTAAGTTCATCTTTTGTTCCTTTAGGATAAAATCCTTTAAGATCTGTTTTGTTCCATTTTGCACATCCGATGGAGATATTTTCCAGTCCGTTTTTATTGCGGCTTAAAATTTCTTTCGTTCTTGGATGGTCTTTAGGTAATGTAAAATCTATTTTTGAAGGATCTTCAACTTGTCCGAATTTCATATCTGAATATTTTAGTGATTAACTCTTTTAACAAATATAAAACAAAAACCACAGAAAAATTCCATGGTCTTCTCTTAAAAAAAAACTGTTTGCTGTTTGTGAATTACTGTTTAATAATCTTTTTGGATATCTCTGTTTTATTGGTTTTTACTGTTACAATATAATTTCCGGAAGGATGAGCGGAAAGGTCAATTTTCATCAGTTCATTATCGCAGTCCTGATTGTATATTACTCTTCCCAGCACATCAATTATTTTTACATTTTTAATAGGCTCTTCAGCTTTTATCATTACAAAATCTTTCACAGGATTCGGAACAATTTTTATTTCGTTTTTGCTGTTTTCGGAATCTTTTGTGTTTAAAAAACCTCCACAATTGGTAGTGAATGTAATGTCGGCATAAAGAGCTTGTAAATCATTTAATTGAGCGTTATCTACACACATTGCCAAATTTGGATTGTAATTTATAAAATCAAAACCATCTTCAATGGAGCCGTTTCTTACATTTACATAGGTAAGATTTGCCATGTTCCATAAAGTAAGATACTTGAAGCTTGGTGAACTTGAAAAGTTCAGTTGTGTAATTTGAGGGCAATTAATGAAATATCCGTTTTCCAACTTATTATTAGCTGTTGTATTTGCCTGTGAAATCAAAGGCATATTTTGAAGACCGAGATATTCTAATTTTATATTATTTAAAATATTAATGGAGGGTAAAAAATTATTATCAGACAGATCTAAAGAAGTTAAGGCTACACAATCTGATGTATTTAAATTATTTATTTTGGTAGATTGTATCGTAATTTCTTTCATACCTGTACATTGAAGGAGATTAACGGTATTTAATTCCGGAAAAATACCATCGCTTATCGGTGCATAATAACCGATAGATAATTTCTGTAGTCCGGAACAATTCTGGATATCCAATTCTTTAAGATTCTGATTATTTCTAAAAATAAAATTGGTTAGTGCTGTACAGTTTCTTGCTGTAATTTTCTGCAGATCATCATTTCCCTGTGTTCCCACCGTATTAGATCTGTCAGTTTTCAGAGCCTGAAGATTGGCAAGATTATTCACATTCACTGTGTTCATATAGCCGCATGAATTTGTAATATCAATATTCTGAAGCATTGTCGCTATGCTGAAATTTACAGCATTAGTAATAGGCTGGTTGAATGCCTTTAAAATTTTAAGTTTTGGTAAACCTGTAAGATTTAATGAAGCTACATTTCCAAAATATACTCCCGAAGCTGTATGATAACCATATCTGTTGTAAAATGAACAATCAAGTTCTTCCAGGTTCATTAATCCTGCCGTTGCAAAATTAATAGAAGTGGCGTTTAATCCTTTAATTTTTTTAAGATTTGCAGAGCCATTTAAATTTGCTGAAGAAAAATAAGCTCCAACACTGTAGTAATGGTCAGTATCTGCTGCAATATCTTCAAGATTCGTGCAGTTGGTTGCTGTAAGATCTATATTTTGATTATAAACCTGACTCAATGAAGGTCCACTGTTCCCATTCACCAAAATATTAGTTAGTGAATTTAAATTTTGAAAATGTAATTTTTCAAGTTGATAACATGAAGTTGCTGTAATTGAAGTGATGTTATTGCAGTTTTCAAGATATAGCTGTTTGATTGTTTTTTCGTTTAAAACAATATTTCCTGTAAGTTGCGGACAATTATTAAACCTTAATATAGAAGTTGTTCCGATGTAAGGATTAAGATTAGATAAAAATTGATTAATATCTTGAACAGACGAACAGCTATTAAAAGAAAAATCGACCAAAACATTTTGCGCAGTTCCCGTATTATCTGTGAAACCGCCCGTTCCCGTGTACAAAACTTTTTTGATCTTAGAATTATTGGTAAAACTGATAACTGCAGATTTACTATCATGTATATACAATTCTTCCATATTGGTAAAAAGAAGAGCATCTGTAATTTGATCGGGAAGATTATTAAAAGCAGGAGTTCCGTTTAATTTTATATTTAAAGTTTTAATTTGCTGTGCTTCCGAATCCTGAATTTCGCCATCATTATTTGCATCTATTGCAATATAATTTCCACTAAGGTTTTGTGCAATCTGATTGCCCGGATTTGAGCTTAAAAGTAAAGCTTTAAATTTCGAATCTGTAAAATTAAGATTTTGGGAGTAAGCTGTGGAAAAACAGCCTACACAAAGGGTGAATAATAATTTGTTCATGATTTGAGTTTTTATTATATCAATTTCTTTCTTTCATGTGTATTGAAATTTGATGTTGCAAAAGTACCTCTTTTTTGAATTGTCTCTTTTTTGAAATTTGTTTTAAATAATTTGATTATGAATGAATTTGGTCGTAATTATTATATTTTGTCTTGCTTTAAAATAAAATATAAATTAAAAAAGTAAGAAATAGTTTAATCTCTATGTAGTGATTTGAATAATGGACTTAAAAAGACTTAAGTATAATTACAATAAAAGCAAGCTCAGGTGAATAGATGATGTTATTATTGGATAATTTATACATGATAAGCTGTGCAAAGAGCTGTTTTTTTGGTCAGTGATTCCTCATAATCATTCTTAGTAACAAAATGTGAAATCTCCCCAGAAAATGCTGTAATTTCTTATATAATATAGTTTTAAGCATAATAAGATTTATAAAAATATAAATGATATTTTACATTCAAGACTAAACAAAAACCACAGAAAATTTCTGTGGTCTGTCTGGTTATATAATTTAGTTAAGGTTTACTTTATGCCCTGAGTTACCATTTTATTAGAAACTACCGAATAAACACAGCCTGTTGTCTTTAAAGTAACCGTAATGGTTGCAGGAACCGATCTGTACGCTGTGTCACCATACGGTTCAACAATATTACCGTTAGAATCTTTTAAAGTTTTTCCTTTCACGGTATACGTCATGGTTGCAGTTCCGGTGAAGCCGCTTGAAGGATAGAAAGTTACAATTCCTGTACTTTTATTATAGCTCCATGTTCCCTGCGGAGTTACTTTTTTGCGGTATAAAGTAAGATCGGTATCACTTGTCTTTGTAAAGCTGAATGTCGTTTTATCAATATTGTTTTTATTCCCTGTAGGCGGAGTTGTAATACTGATGGGACCTTTGTAGGCAATATCGTTATCCAAAACCGGGATCGAAACCGGCTGAAGCTTACAGGTTGTTGCCACATCATCATTTGTAACAGCGGAATAGGGAAGTGTTAATTTCACATTTCGGATAATATGCTGTTGATACGCTGCTCCGGTGGATGCCGCAAAACCAAGTTTTAAAACCGAAGGTACTGCAGCATTTAAAGTCTGGTTTGTAGCCGCGCCCTCAGTATCGGAACTGTTAAAATCTGTTACCGCAGGATTGGCATTTTCACTGTACGGAAGCGATGTTTTGTAATGATAATAATTAATAATATTAATTGGTGTTCCGTTTTGTGTGGTCTGAATATCCACTTTTATATCAAATCCGTCTGTAGTAGTTGCCGTTACAAAATGAGGAATCAGATCCAGATATACTTTTCTGAATTCTCCACTTCCGTTTCTCAGATCAAAAGTAGAAGCCAGTGTATTGGTGGTTGCAGCATACGATCTGTCTGCCTGTAATATTCTTCCTACCGTTCCTGTATTGCTTAATGTAGATCGGGTTACCAGAACCGGATATCCTGTGTAACCATCTCCTAAACCATTGCTGTTGATGGCGGCTCCTCTTGCTCCTCTTAAAGTAACGTGACTGGATCCCTGGCTCCATGTTACTCCGGCAATACCGTTAACTCTGGATTCTCCCTGAAAACGTTTGGATTTAAAATTTCCGAATTCATCCAGCGCAATTCCGAGATACGCTCCCGATAAACCGGGTTTTCTGAATGAAGCATAATCATTTTTTGCTCTGTTATAAGCATATCCCAAACCTGCACCGGAAGATCCGATTGTAGGATTGGTGACAGAACCGTCGTACAGGAAAAAAGATAAACCGTCACCATATGAACCGCTGAACGCAGCACCGGATTTCATATCGTATTCAAACTCTACGTGTAAACCATTTACCGAAGTAAAAGTTCTGCCGTTAATAAACAATCCTCCGAACTGACTTGAGCTTGCCGGCGTAAGCTGTACTCCTGTTGCAGTATGAGAAGCATTTCCCTGTATGGTAAGCTCGGATGCCGAAGAAGCATTCATTAAAGAGCTTGAGTAAGAATAAAATCCGTAAATACTCGCAACTTCAGTACTGTCTGTCTGTGCGTACACGAGACTTGTAAGCAAAGTAAAGATAAGGCTCATCCATGACAGCCCCTTGAAATTCTTTTTCATGATGTTTTACTTATTTTACGACAAAAACAATGTTAATAAAAGAAGCAGGTGTAGCGTTTGCCAGTACATCATAATTTAAAACTCCCGTACTGCTGATACTGTTAATCCTGAATACAGTAGAATCATATCCTGTTACATAATAATAAAGATCCGTTGCGTTAGGAAAAAAAGGAATGGTTGCCGGAGCCGAAGTACTTCTTGCATTGGAAGGAATATTCGAAAACTGATTTTTATACAATGTGTATAAATCTTTCGTTTGTCCGGCAGCGATGGTAGTCGTATCAAAAACAACACTCGGCATATAGAAAAATCTTGCGGAATAAGGAGATAGACATACCCAATCCGGAGATGCCGGAGTTCCTACATTCTGGCTGATACATTTTTTGTTGGTATCGAAAATAACCAGTCCTGTTGCAGGATTGGTAACCAAAGAAAGATTACTGATTCTGGGAAGTAAAAGTCCCTTTGAATTACTTGAAATGTCTAATGAAGAGCTCGGATCGGGTGAACTTGTGTTAATACCGACTTGTGCAGTAATGCCATAAGAGAGCATTACCAAAATTAGAGTGATAATTTTGTACATTTTAGAAATAATTTTTGTGTTCATACCATTGATAAGCTTTTTACCAATAGCTATTATTTGATTAGGTTTTTTTATGTGTTTTTTTATTTTGTAAACAGATTCAATGGATCTATTTACAGCTATAACTTTTTATTTTGGTAATTAAATTATGAATAGAGTGTTGTGTTTTTTTATTTAATAAAATAATATTTATCTTATGATTTAATGGAAGTTTACTCTTCGGTAGTATATTTTGCAATGATACAAATCTTATAAATGATCATTAAAAATATTTGCAAATATACTAATATTTTATTTCAAAAAATAATCAAAGTACAGAGATACAATGATTTTATTCACTGATTCGGGATTAAAAGTGAAATATTTTCAATATTTACAGACGATTACGATAAAAAAATATTTTCTTTATCTGTATGTTAAAATTGTATTAAAATTTTTCTTAACATAAAAAAGCACGCTTAAAAAAGCGTGCGGGTGAATATGTAATGTTTATTATTTGAGTATCTTATGCTTCACAAGCGGTGCAGGTAACAAAGTTTACCATCATTTCTTTAGAAACAGAAGAACTTCTTTGATAATAAAGGGTTTTTACACCTTTTTTCCATGCTTCGATATAAAGATAGTTCACATCTTTTACCGGCATTGTAGAAGGGATCTGCAGATTCAGAGACTGCGCCTGATCAATGTATTGTTGTCTTTGGGCTGCCTGAGAAATAATCTCCATCGGAGAAATTTCCTTGAATGTTTTAAACACTGCTTTCTCTTCATCCGTTAACTCCTTCAAATGTTGTACCGAACCGTGATTCAACATGATCGTTCTCCACGTTTCTTCGTTATCAAGCCCTTTTTCCTCCAGTAATTTTGCAAGATATTTGTTCTTACGCATGAAGTTTCCTTTCGCAAGACCAGCTTTATAATAATTCGAAGCAAACGGCTCAATTCCCGGAGAAGTCTGTCCTAAAATCGCAGAACTTGATGTTGTAGGCGCAATTGCCATGGTTGTCGTATTTCTTAATCCGTACCCTTTCAGCAGTTCCGGCTCTCCGTAAATATTGGCAAGCTCTCTTGAAGCCTGTTCCGCCTGTTCTTTGATTCTTCTGAACGCTCTTGCATTGAATTGCGTAGCCTCAAAACTTTCAAAAGGAATCATATTTTTCTGAAGGTAAGAATGATATCCTAAAACTCCTAAACCAAGCGCTCTGTGACGCATTGCAAAGTTTCTTGCGCCCTGAAGATAATAATTTCCTTCTGTTTTGTCGATAAATTCAGATAAAACCGCATCTAAGAAGTAGATTGCTAATTTCACCGCGTCTGTATCTTTCCATTCATCATACAATTCTAAGTTCATGGAAGATAAACAGCAGATGAAAGACTCTTCTCTTGTTGAAGGAAGCATGATTTCAGAACAAAGGTTACTTGCATTTACAGTAAGTCCTAAGTCTTTGTAAACCTGTGGTTTATTTCTGTTAACGTTATCCGTAAAGAAAATATAAGGAAGCCCTTTTTGCTGGCGGCTTTCCAATACTCTTGCCCAGACTTTACGCTTTTCCATATCGCCATCGATCATATCCTGCATCCAGTAATCCGGAACGCAAACTCCCGTAAATAAATTCTGGATCGGACTTCCGATGTCTTTGATGGACAAAAATTCTTCAATATCTCCGTGGTCGATGTCTAAATAAGCTGCAAAAGCCCCTCTTCTTACGCCACCCTGAGAAACAACGTCCATTGCTGTATCAAAAAGCTTCATGAAAGAAACCGCTCCCGAAGATTTTCCATTGTCGGTAACCGCAGTTCCTCTGTTACGAAGTTCCCCGAAATATCCTGAAGTTCCGCCTCCGATTTTGGTCTGCATGATGACTTCGCCCATTTTGTGGGTAATTCCCTCAATGCTGTCCGGAATGTGAACATTGAAACACGAAATAGGAAGACCTCTCTGTGTTCCCATGTTTGCCCAAACAGGAGATGAGAAACTTATCCATCCTTTTGTGATCATTTCCTTGAAAGCAGGCTGAAGTTCCGGCTTATATAATCTTTTGGCAGCAGCAGTGGTAATTCTGTCGATGGCTCCGTCTACAGTTTCACCCTTCAGCAAATAACCTCTGTTCAGCATTTGCTCAGACTCTTCATTGAGCCACCATATATTTGTATTTTGTTCTTCCATGTTAAATTAATTAAATGAGTTAAAAAATAATTTTAGGAATGAGAGTAAATCTTTAAAATTTACAAGTGCTCCTGTTGATAGGATTGCAATTCCAATTCGCATTGGGGAAATTGAAATAGATAAATCTTTTAAGTTACCCCATTTCCCGATTTTAATTTTAACCATAATATTTATATGTAAAAAAATTATTCGAGATTGGTTTTTCTCAAACGCCAATTAAATTAATTATTTTTTGACTATTGGGAAATTTTCACTTTTTTCTCTTCTGTCACCCGGTTCTTGTGGTTTAGGTTTGGATTGAGGTTTTGGTTTAGAATCATTATTACTCATCTTGCAAGATTTATTGATGTGATAATTATAATATTAATAGTTGTAGTAATAAAATTTAAAATAATAAATTTTCTTGCTTTAAAAAGATTTTCGCTTCTTTTATCATTGATAATTGTTGCTTCGTCAGAATATTTAACAATTTTATTTTTAATAATTTCATCTATATCTATTTTTTCACTCTCATCAACACATTGTTTGTTGAAAATTTCAATATCTAGATATCTACTCATCAAATCGAAGTTTGGATAATCAAACCCTCTAAGAAAATTATTAACTGACTGGAAAATATAAAAACAAGAAAAAAGAATTAGTACTGAGCTGGTAATTAATATGAAAATAATAACGTAGTCTTTTAAATCCCACACTTCAGCAAAATTATGTTCTTTAATTATGTATGAGTTTAATCCAACAGATAGTGAACAAACTAAAATAGGAGAGTTTACAGCATTATCTAGTTCAACTCTTCTTTTTAATTCTCTTTCAAACTTATTTTTATAAAAATCTAGCATTCAATTTAAAACAAATCATTCGCCGTAATACTCTTATCGTGTTTCGTATAATCTACCGGTCTTTTTGCAAAGAAATCGTCCATAGAATTAGCGAAAACTTCCTCTTCGAACCAAACCATTGGTCTGTACTGTTCCGGAGTTACGTTGTATCTTGTTTTCATGTTGATCTTCTTTAAACTGTCGTCTACACGGTATTTCATGAAGTTTAATAAATCTTCTTTAGAAACATTGTCGATTTCACCCAGTTCAAAGATCCAGCTTAAAATATCACCTTCTCTTTCGATTGATTCATCAACCAAAGTATAAATATCTTCGATATCGCTGTCTGTTAAAAGATCTGGCTGTTCTTCTCTGATTTTGTTGATTAAGAAAATTCCTGCGTTCGCGTGAATCTGCTCATCTACAGAAGTCCATGCGATGATGTTGGAAACATTTTTCATAAACCCTTTAAATCTTGTGAAAGAAAGGATGATGGCAAATTGTGAGAAAAGAGAAACATTTTCTACCAGAATACTGAAAAGCAATAATGCAGAAACATATTCTTTCGGTGTTGCGGAGTTCGCGTGTCTTAAAGCATTTCCTAAGAATTCAATTCTGCTTTTTACGGCAGGAATTTCCACTACATTAAGGAATTCATCGTTATATCCCAACACTTCCAGCAATCGGGAATACGCTTCCGAGTGACGGAATTCGCATTCTGCAAAAGTCGCTCCCAAACCATTCAGCTCAGGCTTTGGAAGATGAGTGTACAGATTTCCCCAGAATGTCTTTACAGACACCTCAATCTGTGCAATGGCTAAAAGTGCATTTTTTACAGCGTGTTTTTCGTGCGGCTCCAACTGCGAATGAAAATCCTGAACATCTGCAGTAAAGTCCACTTCGGAATGTACCCAGAACGATTTGTTGATTGCCTCTACAAATTGAAGAACCTCAGGGTATTCAAATGGCTTGTAACTTACTCTTTTATCAAAAATTCCCATATTAAAAATGTCTTAAAAAATTAAAATAAATAGATCAATGTGGATAACGTTCAAAAAATAATCAATATTCTGATTTGGTGTAACTTATGTGTAAAAGTTATTAACCACGGAAGCGATTTATTTTTTGATCTGTGCAAGTACAAAGTTCGAAAAAAAGAACTGTAATAAAAAGGGCGAAACACTAATTCGTTGAGTTTTAGCCTTAAAAGTTTTCCACATTTACATGAAAGCCCCTTAAATATTGACTTACAAAGTATTATGTTAACAAAAACGTGATTATAGGCAGAATTTAATTAAACAAAAAAATAAAAAGTGCTTTGAATAAAGAGTTTATCTGTTAAACAATTAATTAAATAAAGATTTTTTCAATATTCGTAACAAATTAAAAATTCTGTCTACTTATTGGGTATAAAAAACATACACCGCTTAATGTTAGTAATTCAGGATTTACATAAATCATACGATACCGGAAAAAGTAAGCTGCACGTTCTCAAGGGAATTAATCTTACCATTTCCGAAGGCGAATTTGTATCCATCATGGGAAGTTCGGGTTCAGGGAAATCCACCCTTCTTAATATTATTGGTATTCTCGATGAAAAAGATTCCGGAACGTATGAGCTGGACGGAGTTCCTATTGAACATTTATCTGAAGTAAAAGCTGCCGAGTACAGAAGTAAGTTTCTGGGATTTATTTTTCAGTCTTTCAATCTTATCGGCTACAAAACAGCTTTGGATAATGTCGCGCTTCCGTTGTATTATCAGAATGTTCCGCGAAAAGAGCGAAATCAGAAAGCCATGGAATATCTGGAAAAAGTAGGGCTTGCTCAATGGGCAAATCATTTACCGAACGAGCTTTCCGGAGGACAGAAACAGAGAGTTGCCATTGCAAGAGCTTTAATTACCGATCCGAAAGTGGTGCTTGCCGATGAACCCACCGGAGCACTGGATTCCAAAACCACGCATGACATTATGAAGCTGCTTCAGGATATCAACAGCGAAGGAAAAACCATCATTGTTGTTACCCATGAACCTGATGTGGCAGCGCAGACAAAAAGAAATGTTGTTCTCCGCGACGGAATTATTGAAAGTGATGAGTTTATTAAACAGTTGGTGCTGTGAGGCAGGAGGCTGGAAGAAAGAAGTTTAATTAATAGAATAAATCAGCGGAAAGGCAGGAGAACCTCAATCATCCCGCTTCCCGCATCAAACCTAAGAATATGTTCGATTTAGATCGTTGGCAGGAAATATTCAGTTCTATTCGCAGTAATGTATTGCGAACGGTGCTTTCCGGTTTTACTGTGGCTTTGGGATTATTTATTTTCATTGTCCTTTTCGGAATCGGAACAGGGCTACAAAATGCTTTTACACAGGGTTTTGCAAGAGACGCCCAAAATCTTATTTCTATTGTAACAGGAAAAACGACGATTGCTTACAACGGTCTGCAGTCCGATCGTACCGTTACGATGAATAATGATGATTACGATTTTCTGGTGAATATTGATAAAGAAAAGGTAGGAAGTTCTACTCCGAGATACACCTCAAATTTACTGGTAAAATATGGCAAGGAAAGCGGAAATTATCAGATTAACGGAGCCAAACCCGAAGAGCAGATCATCGAAAACAGAAAAATGCTGGAAGGCCGCTATCTCACTCCGACAGATCTGGAAAGAAAGCAGAATGTTGCCGTAATTGGAAGAATGGTACAGCGTGACCTTATAAAAAACGGAAATCCGGTAGGAAAAGAATTGGACATCAACGGAGCCATATTTAAAGTAGTCGGAGTATTCTCGGACGACGGCGGAGACTGGGACGAAAGACATATTACAGTTCCGATCACCACTTTGCAGCAAATGAAGAAAGGTTCGGATACTGTAAGCATCAATTATATTGCATACAACGACAAATTAACACCGGAACAGGCAATTAAATATGGTGATGAATTAAAATCACGATTAAAAGCTCGAAAAAATGTAGCTCCCGATGACGAAAACGGAATCAGAGTCTGGAACAACGCTCAGAATATGAACGACACTTTCGCTTTCATGGCTGTACTTACAGGAATTGTCGGTTTCATCGGATTGGGAACTTTGGCAGCAGGAATTATCGGGATCAGCAACATTATGGTGTACATCGTAAAAGAAAGAACCAAAGAGATCGGAGTCCGTAAAGCAATTGGTGCAAAGCCCAAAAGCATTGTTGCGCTTATCGTTCAGGAAAGTGTGGTGATTACCGTAATTTCAGGATTGATAGGAGTGGGACTCGGCGTTCTGGCTTTATATTTAATCGGGGATAATCTGGAAGCATACTTCATTAAAAATCCAAGTGTAGGATGGGGACACATCATAGCCGCATTCATTGCACTGGTGTTTTCAGGACTGATTGCAGGATTTGTTCCCGCGTACAGAGCCTCAAAAATCAAACCTATTGAAGCATTGAGAACGGAATAATGAAAGAAAGTGAATGGTGAAATTTTGTTTAGCCAGTGAATTTAGCTATTGACATTATTAAAAGAAACAGACATTAACAAATGAACATTATATTTAAAAAAGATACTTGGCAGGAAATTTATTATTCCTTGAGAAATAATAAGCTTCGTACCTTCCTTACCATGATTGGAGTAGGTTGGGGTATGTTTTTGTATGTTAGTTTGCTGGGTGCTGCAAAAGGAATGGAAAATGGTTTTGATAAGCTTTTTTCAGGTTTCGCCACCAATTCTATTTTCCTTTGGGCGCAGAATACATCCATTCCTTATGACGGTTTCCCGAAAGGAAGACAGATGCATCTTAAACTTTCGGATATCGATATTTTAAAAAGAAAAATCACCGACATTGATTATATATCGCCCCAGAACTCAAGAGGAAGCTTTACCGGAACACCCGGAGAATTAATGTCCAGAAACGGAAAAAGCGGAACCTATTCTTTAACGGGAGATTACCCGGTAGGAAATAAAATTTCAGAAAAAAAACTGATCTTCGGAAGGTATCTCAATGACGCCGATGTTTCCGGGAATAAAAATGTAGCGGTAATAGGAGAAGAAATTTACAAGAACTTTTTCGATTCCAAAAAGAACGAAAATCCTTTAGGAAAATCCATTAATATAAAAGGAATTTTCTTTAATGTGATCGGAGTATTCAGAATCAAGAAAAACGGAGGTTTTGAAAATGACCGTTCGGTTTTCATTCCGTTATCCACCTACACAAAAATGTACAATGCGGCGGATAATATTGATATGTTCGCGATTGTAAGCAAACCGAATGTAGATGTAAATTCAGTAGAAGAAAAAGTAAAACAGGAACTGAAAGCCAAAAATAAAGTTTCGCCGGATGATACCAATGCCTTCGGAAGTTTTAATTTAGGCAAAGAATTTAAAAAACTGACGGGTTTCTTATCCGGAATGCAGTTGTTAACCATTATTGTAGGAACTTTAACCATTCTTGCCGGAGTTATTGCAATTTCCAACATTCTTTTAATTACAGTAAAAGAAAGAACCAAAGAAATCGGGATCAGAAGAGCTTTAGGAGCAAAACCTTCAGAAGTAAGAAACCAGATTCTTCTGGAAAGCGTGGTTATTACACTCTCTTCCGGGTTGCTCGGCTTTATTTTCGGGATTTTTGTTCTGATGATTCTCGATATTGCCACAAAAGGACAGGATTCCTTCCCGTTCTACAATCCTACAGTTAACTATGGAAACGTATTTGCTGCAATGGCAGTGATGGTGGTTTTAGGATTAATTATCGGAATGATTCCCGCACAGAGAGCTGTTAAAATCAGACCAATTGAAGCTTTACGAACTGAATAAAATAATTTAAATAAAAAAATAAACTATATATGAAAAAGAAATTCACTTGGAAAAAAGCCATTTATATCATTTTGGGGCTTTTGTTTGCAGTGGCGCTGTTCTCGGGGATCGGGTATCTTGTAAAGTCCAATTCTAAAGAGAGTGAGGCTTTCCTTACCAGAAAACCGTCTGTTCAGAATATGGAGGATAAAGTGATGGCAACAGGAAAAATCGTTCCCAAAGAAGAAATCGAAATCAAGCCGAATATTGCCGGAATTATAGATAAAATTTTGGTTGATGAAGGAGATAAAGTAGAAGTAGGGCAGTTAATTGCAACCGTAAGAATCGTTCCGAATCTTTCTGAGGTAAATAATGCGCAGCAAAATGTTAATAATCAGCAGCTTCAGATCAGCAATGCAAAACTGAATGTAGATAATATGCGCAAACAGTTTGAAATGCAGGAAAGGCTTTACAAGCAGGGAGTCGCTTCCAAACAGGAATTTCTCAATGCACAGCAACAGTTGTATTCTACACAACAGGCTTTAAGAAACGCACAGCAGCAATTGGTGACCGCTCAGAAAGCTTTACAGATCGCAAAAACGGGTTCTACTCCTGAATTGCAGGGCTTGGCAACAACCCAAATCCGTTCAAAAGCTTCAGGAACCGTTCTTGAAGTACCTGTAAAAGTGGGAAGTCAGGTTATTGAAGCCAACTCGTTCAACGCCGGAACTACCATCTGCTCCATTGCAGATTTGAATTCATTGATCTTTCAGGGAGAAATTGATGAAGCTCAGGCTGGAAAATTAAAGCAGGGGATGGATATGAATATCGTTATCGGTGCGCTTCAGAACAAAACCTTTCCGGGAAGATTAACCATGATCGCTCCAAAAGGAAAAGATAATAACGGAACCATTAAATTTCCTGTTGAAGGAGATGTTTTCAATCCGAATAATGAATACATCAGAGCAGGATTTTCTGCCAACGGAGAAATCGTTCTGAACTCCCAGAAAAATGCCTTGCTTTTAGATGAATCTTTAGTACAGTACGAAAAGAAAAACGGAAAAGACCTTCCTTTCGTTGAGGTGAAGCAGAAAGACGGTAAATTTAAGAAAGTCTATGTGAAATTGGGAGCGAGTGACGGAATCAATGTACAGATCTTATCCGGAATTGATAAAAACGCAGATGTAAAAGTTTGGAATCCTTCCGATAAAGACAAAGAAGAGCTAAAAGAAAAAGCGAAAAAATAGTAAACTGACACTATAAATTTTTTAAACTGTAAATCCCGGGAAACTTCTCGGGATTTTTTATTACGCATATTATATAGTAGAATTAAATTTGTAATTGTAGATTCTAATCGTATAATAAAGTCAATTTGTAAAATATATGACTATTATATATTAAAGATTATAGCTGCCATTTCACCCTTCATTTAGGTTTTCAAATAAAACTCAAGCATTAGTTTAAATTTTTCCAAAAATATTATTACAGTGTATCAGTATTTTACGTTTAAATATGAATTAAAAGTAAAATTAAAGTTAACAAAACTTGTTTTGCGTTACAATAAGTTGTTATCTTTGCCCCACTGAAAACGAGAATGGATCAGTAAGCGCAGAAGAGCTTTTAGACAAGCATATAATTTACGATTCCTGAAAAGAGGCGATACGTCTTTTTTAAGAGATTCTGATATTTTCCTTCATTATTTAAAAATAAAAAAAAACTTAAAATAAAACTTGCGGGAATAAAAAAGATCAGTATCTTTGCAGTCTCTAAACGGGGAAGCGCAGGAGTTAGAGATTGAATGGCAGAGAGGAGTTAAGGTTACAGAAAAAACTTTAAAATTTTCTTTCAAAACATTTGGTCAGATGAAAATAAGTTATTACTTTTGCACTCGCAAATACGAAACAAGAACGACAGAGAATTAGTTTT
>NZ_JAULSJ010000024.1:0-64653 GCF_030518295.1 Chryseobacterium urinae
GTTTAGAACATTAAATTCCCAGACTTTCTCTCACTCTTTTCATCGTTTCCGTAGCAATCACTCTCGTTTTTGCTGCACCTTCCTGAAGTTTTGCTTCAAGTTCATCAAGATTGTTCATATAATAAGAAAAAAGTTCTCTTTCTTTTTCAAATCTTGTTAAAATAAGATCCAGAAGTTCTTTTTTCGCATGACCGTAACCAAAGTTTCCTGCTAAATATTTCGTTCTCAGTTCCTCAGTCTGTTCCAGAGTGGCAATTAACTGATAGATGGCAAAAGTTTTATCCGTTTCCGGATCTTTAGGCTCTTCTAAAGTTTTAGAATCTGATTCGATGCTCATTACCTGCTTTTTCAGTTCCTTTTCAGGCAGGAAAATATTGATGATGTTTCCTCGCGATTTAGACATCTTGTGTCCGTCAACTCCGGGAACGTATTTCGTGTTTTCCTGAAGCTCAGATTGTGGCAAAACAAAAACTTCACCCATCTGATTATTAAATCTGGAAGCGACATCACGCGCAATTTCCAAATGCTGAAGCTGGTCTTTTCCTACCGGAACAATTTCCGCATCGTATAATAAAATATCTGCAGCCATTAAAATAGGGTACGTAAACAAACCTGCATTCACATCCTGCAAACGGTCTGCTTTATCCTTGAATGAATGCGCTAAAGTTAATCTCTGATAAGGAAAAAAACATGATAAATGCCAAGAAAGTTCACAGGTTTCAGGGATATCGCTCTGTCTGTAAAAAAATGTTTTTTCGGTATCTAATCCACAAGCAAGCCAAGCCGCAGCAATCTCGTAGGTATTCTGTTTCAGTTCTTTCGCGTCTTTAATCTGCGTTAAGGAATGCAGATTCGCGATGAATAAAAATGATTCGTTTCCTTCCTGTTTCGATAATTCTATCGCAGGAATAATTGCACCCAACAAGTTTCCCAAGTGTGGTGTTCCGGTGGCTTGAATGCCGGTAAGAATTCTTGACATTGTTTAAAATTTATATTTAAAAATTAATGAACTGCAAATTTAATTAATTCTCCCTCAGATTCCATGAATTTACAGAGATGTTTATGTTTTATTGTTTGTGGTATTCGTGAAAACATTAGTGTTATTTTGTGTTTGGAAAATTTAAACGCAAAGATTTTATTCAAAAGCTATTATTTTTAGAAGGTAAAGGCAAATAAATTTGCTGCACGAAGCTTGAAAACGGAGCTTCATCAAATCAACTTGTTGATGCTTCTTTGCACACTTAGAAAAGTAATTATTATCAAATTAAAAACTTTGCGTTAAAAATCTGCAAGAAAAAAACATTAAGGAATCAAAATCTTATCCCCGCCAAACTTCGGTTCAACTCCTAAAAGAAGATCCAGATACGCTTTTGCTTTCGCCAGATATTCTCTCAGATTCGTCTTCAGACCTGCGTATTTATTCACGTCGGAAGCATTGTATCCGAAAGCTTCCATGCCGTTTTGTTGGGCTAAAAATACCGCCCTTTCATTATGGAATTTCTGTGAAACAATAATTAATTGATTTTGCCCGAAAATCTCCTTCGCGCGTACAACAGAATCCAGTGTTCTGAAACCGGCAAAATCAAGAAAAATATTATCCTTTGGAACTCCGTATTCCATCAATGCCATTTGCATATCTTCAGGTTCATTATAGTTTTTCTGGCTGTTATCACCGCTTACAATAATGTATTTTACCTTTCCGCTTTTATAAAGATCTGCTGCCGCCTGAATTCTGTTATAAAAATAAGCATTCGGTTTTCCGTTGCTCAGTGTTTTTCCTGTTCCCAGAAGCAATGCCGTTTTCATATTCGGAACCTCTGAGATATTGTATGATATATAGGCTTCGCTGTCTTTTTTAATGCTGTAATTCGCCCAGGCAATAAAAATAATTCCTGCCACAAAAAGAAGCAGGAAAATTTTAAAAATGTTTTTAATTAATTTTTTCATCAACAGTATATTCTTTTAAAATTCCAGACCGTTCGGAAATGCTTTTTTTCTGAAAATCAATAATAAAGCAGCTCCCACTGTAATTGCCGAATCGGCTACGTTGAAAATATATTTAAAAAATTCTATATGTTTTCCTCCGATTAAAGGCCAGCTTTCAGGAACGTTCCAGTCTACCAGCGGAAAATGCAGCATATCAACTACACAGCCTTTCATGAAAGTAGAATATCCTTCCCCGAAACTGGTGAATTTCGAAATTCCTCCGTATCCGATCCATCTGTTGATGCTCTCATCGTAAACTGTTCCGCTGTCAAAAATAAGTCCGTAGAACATTCCGTCGATAAGATTTCCTATTGCTCCGGCAAAAATCATTGCCATCGGAATCAGAAGATAATTGGATTCTCCTTTCTGTAACCATTTTTTAAACAAATAGATCATTCCGCCGATCAGGATGATTCTTACCAGAACCAGAAAATATTTCCCGATAATGCCTCCGAAATGAAGTCCGTAAGCCATTCCCGGGTTTTCTACAAACGTTAATTTAAACCCCGGAAGTACAGAAATACTGTCATCAAGATTAAAATGCGTTTTTACATAAATTTTTGAAGCCTGATCTATCAATAAAATAAGCAAGGTTACAAATGCTATCTTCTTCATTATAATCCTTTTGGTTTGTAAGGTTTTCCTATCTTTTCGTTTCTTTTGTCAACGATCTTCTTTACCGTTTTCTCGTTGTGATGGGTATTCTTGGTATGGAATTTTTCGAACTTAATGTTCATTTCTTTCAAAACACTTTTCAGGGCAGTAAGCTCCATTGCGTTTTTGGTGTGGACTATTATGGATTCCATTTTTTTTAATTTAAATTTTACTTTTTAGACAATTCGTCAAGTCTTTTTCTGTCTTTTGCCGACAGATCATTCACTCCGTTTTTTCCCATCTTGCTCAGAAGACGGTCGATCTCTTTTTCCCTTTCCCGTTTATCAGAATTAAACTGATCGTCAATCGTATAATTGCGCTTTTCATCCGGAAAGAACCTGTTTTTAATCCGGTCTCTGTTGAAAAATGCCAATACGACGGCAACGATAATTCCTAAAATTAATAATTCGCTCATGGGTAGATATTAAAAATTAGGTTTATAAAGTATTCCTCGAAATACGATATAAACCCAAATTTATTGTAGCTAACCTTGTGGTTATTTCTGCATATTTTTCGCTTCGATGCTCAGCGTAGCATGAGGAACCGCCAACAGTCTTTCCTTCGGAATAAGTTTACCCGTTACTCTGCACACACCGTAAGTTTTGTTTTCAATTCTTATCAAAGCGTTCTTCAGGTCACGTACGAATTTCTCCTGTCTTCCGGCCAAAATAGAATTCTGTTCTTTACTCAACGTTTCAGCGCCTTCCTCAAATGCTTTGAAAGTAGGGGAAGTGTCATCCGTCCCGTTATTCTGGTCGTTGATAAAGCTCTCTCTGATCAGTTGTAAATCCTTTTCAGCCTTTTCTATTTTTTCCTTAATGATTGCTTTAAACTCTTGTAAATCAGCATCACTGTATCTTACTCTTTCGTCTGACATGTTCGTTTCTCTTTTTTAATAAAATTATGAAATGGAATTTGAAAAACAATAACTATAAGTTAATTTTTTTCAACATTTATCTTAAAATTAACCTCATCTATTTCGATTTCGTTAAAATTTGAAAGTGAAGATACAATTTCTATTTTATTTGACAAGACTTCGGATGAAATATATTCTTCATTTTTCTTGATGTCATCAATGAAAGGAGCATTTTCTTCCAAAGAGATCGTAATTCTGTCCGTCAAATCGAAATCTTTCTCTTTTCGCAGGTTCTGAACTCTGTTGATGAATTCTCTTGCGATACCTTCAGATTTTAATTCATCTGTTAGCGTCAAATCTAATGCCACAGTGGTTTTTCCGTCGGAAGTTACCGTCCATCCCGGAATATCTTTTGTGGAAATTTCCACATCTTCCGGTGTAATTTCGTAACCCTGCACATCAATTTTTCCTTCTTTTTCCAAAGTGGAGATCTGTTCTGCGGTGAAATTGGTAATTTCTCCACCCACCATTTTCATGTCTTTTCCTAATTTTGGACCTAAAGCTTTAAAGTTCGGTTTGATCTGTTTTATAATTAAATGCGACGCTTCTTCAGCATTAATTAACTGTAATTCTTTAACGTTTACTTCCTGCTTAATTAAGTCTGCAACCGCGGAAATCTGCTCTTCCGTTTTCTTATCCAAAACAGGAATCAACACTCTTTGAAGAGGTTGTCTTACTTTTAAACTTTCTGCACGTCTGATGGAAAGCACTAAACTTGTTATCGTCTGTGCTAAATGTGTTTTTTCAACCAGATCTGCATCAATTAAACTTTCATCAGCAACAGGGAAATCCGTTAAGTGGATCGATTCCGCAGTTTCTTTTCGGGTTACTTTATTTAAATCCTGATACAACTGATCCATAAAGAACGGAGCGATTGGCGCAGATAATTTAGCAACCGTTTCAAGACAAGTATATAAAGTCTGGTAAGCTGAGATTTTATCTTCAGAATAATCTCCTTTCCAGAAACGTCTTCTGCAAAGTCTTACGTACCAGTTAGATAAATTGTCATTCACAAAAGTATTGATCGCTCTCGCTACTCTTGTCGGTTCGTAATCTTCGTAGAATGCTTTAACTTCTTTAATTAACAAATTCAGCTCAGAGAGAATCCATCGGTCGATTTCCGGTCTGTTCTCAACTTCTTTTTCAGAATAATTAAATCCGTCCACATTCGCATACAATGCAAAGAATGAATAGGTGTTGTATAACGTTCCGAAGAATTTTCTTCTCACTTCATCAATTCCTTCGATATCGAATTTCAGGTTTTCCCAAGGATTCGCATTGGAAATCATGTACCAACGTGTTGCATCCGGGCCGTAAACCGCTAAAGTTTCAAACGGATCTACCGCATTTCCTTTGGATTTTGACATTTTCAGCCCGTTTTTGTCCAAAACAAGCCCGTTACTCATTACATTTTTATAAGCAACAGAATCAAAAACCGCTGTTCCGATTGCATGAAGCGTATAGAACCATCCTCTTGTCTGGTCAACACCTTCCGCAATGAAATCTGCAGGGAACGCTTTATTATTATCAATTAATTCTTTGTTTTCAAAAGGATAATGCAACTGCGCATAAGGCATTGAACCGGAATCGAACCAAACGTCGATCAGATCGCTCTCACGCTTCATTGCTTTTCCTGAATCTGAAACCAGAACGATTTTGTCTACAATGTTTTTATGCAGATCCACAGATGCATAATTATTTTCAGACATATCTCCGATGATGAAATCCTTAAACGGATTTTCAGTCATCAATCCTGCTTCTACAGATTTTTCAATCTCGTTGTATAATTCTTCTACAGATCCGATAATCTTTTCTTCCTTCAGATCTTCTGTTCTCCAGATTGGCAAAGGAATTCCCCAATATCTTGAACGCGAAAGATTCCAGTCGTTTACATTCTCAAGCCAGTTCGCAAAACGTCCTTCTCCTGTAGATTTCGGCTTCCAGTTGATTTCTTTGTTTAAATCTACCAAACGGTCTTTTACAGCCGTCATTTTCACAAACCATGAATCCAACGGATAGTATAATACAGGCTTGTCTGTTCTCCAGCAATGAGGGTAGCTGTGAACATATTTTTCTACTTTGAAGGCTTTATTTTCAGTTTTCAGCAAAATTGCCAGTTCTACATCCCATGATTTTTCGGGTGCAGTTCCTTCATCGTAATATTCGTTCTTGATGTATTTTCCTGAGAATAATTCAGGAACATTCTCTCCTTTGATAAATCTTCCCTGTAAATCTACCAGCGGAACAAGATTATCATTTTCATCTTTTACCAACATGGGCGGAACTCCGGCTTCTTTTGCCGCTTTCGCATCATCTGCACCAAAAGTAGGCGCAATGTGAACAATACCTGTTCCGTCTTCAGTGGTTACAAAATCTCCCAAGATCACTCTGAAAGCTTTTTCAGGAGTGTCGTTTGGAGTAAACCATGGAACCAACTGCTCGTATTGAGTTCCTGTTAATTTTTCTCCCGTAAATTCTTTTAAAATCTGGTAAGGAATGGTCTTGCTCTCCGAAGTATAGTTTGCGAAATCTTCATCTGTTCCTTCCGCATATTTTTTCCCGAAATTTTTATTCAGAAGAACTCTTGCCAGAACTACAGTTACCGGCTGGAAAGTATATTGATTAAAAGTTTTAACCACAACATATTCAATGTCTCTTCCTACAGCCAAAGCCGTGTTGGAAGGTAAAGTCCAAGGTGTTGTCGTCCATGCAAGAATGTTTACATCTCCTTCAACATCATTAAACAGATCGGTAGATTCTTTTTTTACTTTAAACTGCGTCACAATCGTAGTGTCCGAAACATCATGATACGTTCCCGGCATATTTAACTCCGCAGAAGAAAGTCCTGTTCCTGCTTTTGGAGAATACGGCTGAATCGTGTAACCTTTATACAGCAGATCTTTGTTGTACAATTGCTTCAGAAGCCACCAAACCGTTTCCATGTATTTTGATTTGTACGTGATGTACGGATCATCAAGATCTACCCAATATCCGATTTTCTCGGTAAGGTTATTCCATACATCTGTATAACGCATTACCGCTTCACGACACGCTTTGTTGTAATCCTCAATTGAAATTTTTCTGCCAATATCTTCTTTAGTGATTCCTAATTCTTTTTCCACACCAAGTTCTACCGGAAGTCCGTGCGTATCCCAACCCGCTTTACGGAAAACCTGCTTTCCGTTCTGGGTCTGATAACGACAGAAAATATCCTTCAACGCTCTGGCCATTACGTGGTGAATTCCGGGCATACCGTTTGCTGAAGGCGGACCTTCATAAAACACAAACTCAGGTTGCCCCTCACGAATCTCAACACTCTTATTGAAAGTTTTATTCTGTTTCCAGAATTCTGCGATGTTCTCGGCTACGTCAATAAGGTTGAGGTTTTTGTACTCTTTAAATTGGCTCATTGTAATATATCAATATCGTTGATTAATTAAGTTGGCAAATTTACTAAAATTTGTCGGTTTATAATATATGTTTTATTTTGATATTTCCTATTAAAAACTTCTGTTTCAGAAAAATAAATGAAAAGATTAATTTTTTGTGAATTGTAAATTGTGAAATTTGCCTTTTTTGAATTATTTTGTCCCACAGATTTCAGGGAGTTCCATAGATGATTGAGCATATTTTAAACACAAATAGCATTAATATTTTCACAAATGTCACAGATTTTTTGTAAAGTGACGGATCAATAGGAGCGGGCTTTAGCCCGCTTTAACAATAAACGTCTTGAATTTGGTTTTAATCAAAACTTAAAATATTCTCTCGCAGATTTCAGTAGATTACGCAAGTTTATCACAAAATTATCAGTGAAAATCTGGGAAATCTGGGGAAAAATAAATCTGCTGGAATAAAAAATAAACTAATAAATTTGTCTTTTAAAAAATAAAAACCATTGGAATTCTATCCATTCATCGAAAGATCAGACATTCAGGAAATAAAAAAGTTTCAGGAGCAGAAGCTTCAGGAGCTTTTGGTTTATCTTGAAACTCATTCGCCATTTTATCAAAGATTATTCAAAGAAAACCATATGCATATTGCTGATATTCAGACTTTGGAAGACCTGCAGAAAATTCCGACCACAACGAAGAACGATATTCAGCAATATAACGATGATTTTTTCTGTGTCAATCCTGATAAAATTGTAGATTACAGCACGACATCCGGAACGTTGGGAGATCCCGTAACGTTCGGATTGTCAGATAACGATCTTGAAAGATTAGCGTACAACGAAGCCATTTCTTTTGCCTGTGCCGGAATAAAAAAAGGAGATGTGGTACAGATGATTACCACGATCGATAAAAGATTTATGGCGGGACTTGCCTACTTTTTAGGGCTTAGAAAAATGGGAGCGAGCGTGGTAAGAATGGGACCGGGAATTCCCGAACTTCAATGGGATTCCATTTTCAGATACAAACCGAAATATTTAATCACCGTTCCGTCTTTTTTGCTAAAAATGATCGATTATGCCGAAAAACACGGGATAGATTATAAAAATTCCAGTGTTTACGGAGCTGTGTGCATCGGGGAAAGCATCAAAAATCAGGATTTTACGGATAATATTCTTTCACAGAAAATTAAAGAAAAGTGGAATATTAAACTTTTCTCAACCTACGCTTCGACGGAAATGAGCACCGCTTTTACAGAGTGTGAAGAACAAATTGGCGGACATCACCATCCGGAATTAATTATCACCGAAATTCTTGATGATGAAGGAAATCCCGCGAAAGAAGGCGAAAGCGGAGAATTAACGATCACTACTTTGGGCGTTGAAGCGATTCCGTTGCTGAGATTTAAAACAGGAGATATTGTAAAAGCACATTATGAGCCGTGTAAATGCGGAAGAAATACAATGAGACTCGGACCTGTCATCGGAAGAAAGCAGCAGATGATCAAATACAAAGGAACCACCTTGTATCCGCCTGCGATGAACGATATTTTAAATGATTTCAATAAAATCCTCTGTTATCAGATTGTTATTCAGTCAAACGAAATCGGGTTGGATGAAATTATCATTAAAATAAGCACAGACAGCGATTCCGAGAGTTTTGTAAATGAAGTAAGAGATCATTTCAGAGCAAAATTAAGAGTGAGTCCGAAAATTGAACTGATAGATTTTGATATTTTATCTAAAACGGTATTTAACCCGAACAGCAGAAAGCCGATCACATTTGTGGATTTAAGATAAAAAATAAATAAAAACAACCATGAAAAAAACGATATTTCTACTTTTACTGGCTTTCTCGTCATGCTTGATGGCACAAAGAGTAAAAGTCATTACTGGAGATTATAACTTTTTAAAAGATCAAAAATTCATTAAAGTTGTTTTCAAATTTGAAGGTGTTACTTTTGCTAAAAAGAAAATTACCGAAGAACAATATATCGATGAGAGAATGCAGGAGATTGAAAAGAGGGCAGGAAAAAAAGAAGCTGAAAAATGGAAAAATGACTGGGAATTTTCAAAATCTAAAACTTTTCAGGATAAGTTTTTAGCTTCATGGAATAAGAATGCCAAAATTGAAGCATCTACAGATTTCAAAAGAACAAAATACACTCTAATTGTTGAGCCGAAATGGATCTCTCAAGGTGTTTTTGGAGGAATTGGCAGTATTCCTGCGGAAATGAATTCTAAAATGACCTTTGTAGAATCAGACAATCCCACGAATATTTTAATGGTTGTTGAAGGAATAAAAGCAACCGGAGATAATGGGATTGGTATTCCGAATAATAATGATCGAATTGCAGAATGCTACGCAAAAACGTCTAAAATGTTGGCGTTAAAAGTAGATCATTATGTTAACAAAAAATAGATCTTAAAATTTAAATAAACGATGAAAAAAACATTCCTATCCTTTCTGGTTTTTTTAGCTTGTGTTCTACATGCACAAAAGATGAAAGTGATTTCCGGAAATTTCGATTTCCTGAAAGGGCAGACTGAACTGAACCTTAAGATGGATTACAGCCACATAACATTTTATAAAGAAAACATAGATGAGGCAGGCTACATTGCCAAACAGGAAAAAGCGATCCAAAAAGCAGGAAAAAGTCCTGAGGAATTTGAAAAGTGGAAGAAAGACTGGGAATATTCTAAAAATACTCAGTTTGTAGACAAATTTTTAGCATCCATGAGTAAAAACACGGATATTAAAACTTCTGTGAACAATTCATCTGCAAAATATACTCTCATTGTAGAAACTGTCTGGATTTATCCGGGATGGTTCGGAGGAATTATGAATCAGCCTTCAAAACTGAGTACCCTTTTAAAATTTGTAGAAACAGAAAATCCTTCTCATGTTTTACTGGAAATCGAAAGTAAGAATGCTCCCGGCGATAACTTTGTGGGACTTCCAAATAATAATGACAGAATTTCGGAAGGATACGCCAAAACAGCAAAGACTTTGGCTCATATGATTGAAAAAAAGATTAAATAATCTGAGTCGGGATAAGTCTTCTTAACCGCAATGATAAACAAAGAGATTCAATTATCAAGGATTCAGCTTTTAAGATATACAAAGGCGTAAAACTTATCAAAGTAATACCATTTTTGTGTTTTTTAAATAAACGAAGTGCCTTTGTTTAGCTTGCAAACTTTAAATAAGTAGAAAAATTTTTTGTTTTTCTTTGCGATAAATTAATCTAATGCTATAAATCAATTATTTAAATTTATTTCTTATCCCGAACTCAGGTAAAATAAAAATAATACAAAACCACTTCATATTTCAGAAGCGGATTTTTTTATGCTTGTTGCTTTTCTGTTTTAATAAATTCTGCCAGATTTTTAATCGCCGTATCATGAATTCTCACAAAAGTATTCTTCTTGTTCCAGACATAACCCGCCAAAACCGCACAGATTTTTCTTTTCACATCAGGATTTTCCGGCTGGTGGAAAAATAATTCCTGAAGATTTCCGGTGTACCATTCTTTTACATACGTTGTGAAAACATCAACTCCGTATAAAATATAGTCTGCAAATTCCTTTTGCCAGTCTACTTGTTCGCCGTTCAGTTGCCGTAAGGCTAATTTTGCTGCGGTCATTCCGCCTTCTGTGGCAAAAGCCATTCCTGAAGAGAAAACCGGATCTAAGAATTCCGAAGCATTTCCTGTAAGCGCAAAACCGTCACCATACAATTTTTTTACTGAGCACGAATAATCTTTCAGATGTTGAGGTTCAAAAAGAAAATCTACATCCCCGAAACGTTTTACATAATAATCCGAAAGGGAAATTGCTTTCCTCAAAGCTTCCGTTGTATCGCCGTTTTCAGAGAGTTTATCAATAAAATCGGTTGGTCCTACAATTCCTACACTTGTGTTTCCGTTAGAAAAAGGAATTACCCAAAGCCAGACTTCCGTTTCGATAATATCAAAAGAAATCAGAGTTCCTTCCGTTCCTTCTTCCCGGTTAATGTCTTTTACGTGAGAAAAAATTGCAGAATGAGGAGAAAGCTTTGAAGGTTTTTCTAAATCCAAAAGTCTCGGTAAAACCCTTCCGTACCCGCTGGAATCGATCACAAATTTGGCATGAATTTCTTTTATTCCGCCGTCTTTATTTTTTACAGTCGTTACAGAATCTGTTCCGTTGAATTCAATGCCGATTACTTCCGTTTCGAATTCAAGATCAATTCCTTTATTAATGACTTCCTGAGCTAAAACATTATCAAAATCCGCTCTCGGAACCTGCCATGTCCAGTCCCATCCTTCCCCGAATTTATTACTGAAATCAAAAATACAGACCTCGTTGCCTCTTAAAAAACGTGCTCCCAGTTTCTTCTCAAAGCCCATTTTATCAAGAGCAGGAAATAGTCCAGCTTCATCAAAATGATCCATCACACGCGGAATTAAGCTTTCTCCAACAACCAGTCTCGGAAATTTCGTTTTTTCAACAACTTTCACGTTGACGTTGTTCTTCTTTAAATATGAAGAAGATACGCAGCCGGACGGTCCTGCGCCGATTACAAGAACGTCAACAAATTCTTTACTCATCTTTGATTTTTTATTTTAATAATAACTTCTATCTTTGCCGCAAAATTAATGACAATTAATTAATAATTACAAAATTATCTTATTACTTTTTAATTGATGAAAATAAATAACTTTTTAGAACTGAGCGACTTTAAGAAAGTCATCATCAACAATGAGAAAATAGAACTGGATGAAACACTTCTTGCCAGAGTGGATGAAAGTTTTCAGTTTTTAAAAGAATTTTCAAAAAATAAAGTAATTTATGGGGTGAACACAGGTTTCGGACCCATGGCGCAGTTCAAGATCAGCGATGAAGACACCCATCAACTTCAGTATAACTTAATCAGAAGTCATTCTTCGGGGATCGGGAATCCGCTTCCTGCAGACGAAGCAAAAGCCTGTATGTTGGCAAGACTGAATACCTTATCATTAGGGAAATCGGGCGTTCATCATTCTGTAGTAAATTTACTTAAAGAATTAATAAACAGGGATATTACGCCGCTTATTTTTGAACACGGAGGCGTTGGAGCAAGCGGAGATTTGGTTCAGTTGGCACATCTTGCGTTGGTATTGATCGGGGAAGGAGAAGTTTTCTATAAAGGAGAAAGAAAATCAACAAAAGAAGTTTTTGAAATTGAAAACTTACAGCCGATCCAGGTAGAAATCCGTGAAGGATTAGCTTTGATGAACGGAACATCCGTGATGTCCGGAATTGGAGTCGTTAATGCGCATAAAGCGAATCAGTTAACCGATATTTCAATCAAATTATCTTGTGCGATCAACGAAATTGTTCAGGCGTACGACGATCATTTATCAGAAGTGCTGAACGGAACCAAACTTCATGAAGGACAGCAGAAAATTGCAGAAAAAATGCGCGCTCACTTATCTGACAGTCAATTAATCAGAAAAAGAGCCGATCATTTATATACTCACTTTGAAGAGCAGGAAAAAGTTTTCAAGGAAAAAGTTCAGGAATATTATTCTTTACGATGTGTTCCTCAGATTCTGGGACCTGTTCTGGATACGTTGGAATATACTGAGAAAGTATTGGAAAACGAGATCAATTCAGCAAATGATAATCCGATCATTAATGTTGAAGATCAGCACGTTTACCACGGCGGAAATTTCCACGGCGATTACATTTCCCTTGAAATGGATAAGCTGAAAATTGTGGTCACCAAATTAACAATGTTGGCAGAAAGACAATTGAATTATTTACTGAATTCTAAAATCAACGAAATTTTGCCTCCGTTTGTTAATTTAGGTAAATTAGGATTCAATTTCGGAATGCAGGGTGTTCAGTTTACAGCAACTTCTACAACGGCAGAAAGCCAGATGTTATCAAACCCGATGTATGTTCACAGTATACCTAACAATAATGATAATCAGGATATTGTAAGTATGGGAACCAATGCAGCGGTGATCTGCAGAAAAGTAATCGAAAATGCATTCGAGGTGTTGACAATTGAAGCCATTACCATTGTTCAGGCAATAGAATATCTTGGTTTTCAGGATAAAATTTCATCGGCAACTAAAGAATTGTACGATGAAATAAGAAAGATTATTCCTGCGTTTTCTGATGATATGGTGATGTATCCTTATCTGGAAGAAGTAAAGAAATATTTAAAGACAAAATATTATGAAATCTAAATCTTTATTTTTTCTCTTTATTTTTTGGAATGTTATGCTTATGTCTCAAACTAATTTAGGTGTTAGATATCAATTATTTAGCCAACAAAATAGTAATGTTGCAATAAATAATAACATTGATTTATCTGGAATTTCCAATGAAATAGCTTCATTTAGAAATATCATAGATAAAAAAAATAAAGTTGATGGAAAAATTGAGACTTTAAAGAATACTTTTTCTGCTATAAAACATTTTCCAGACAGAATAATTGACGGATGGCATTTAGTAAAAGCAACCAACAATTATAATATTTGTTCAGATGCAAAAGTATTAATTCAGAATAATGAAATAAAAAAGTTTGTTGTTGGCAATTGGATTAAAAATTCATTGGCTTTTGTTACTATTTCATCTATTAAAGATGCAAAAGCTGTTATCGAAGTTGGTTTTGATGATAAGTCAGAAACGTTAGAATTGTATTTTATGTATGATTTGGAAAAACAAAATCTTGTAGAAAAACCTTTTGAATCTGCATATATTTGTTTTTGGTCAGACTTAAAAAAAGCAGAACATATAAAAGTCTGGCTAAATAAAAAATTATTAGGTACTCTGAAAGGTGTAATTGTTTCACAAGCTAATTGTTATGATCCTTTAGCTATAACATTAGAAGTTAAACCAGGTATTTATGATTTTACAGCAGCAGGAAAAGGATCAATAGCGTGGGAAGGGGCAATAAATGCTAAAGAGAATGAATGTTTAAGTTTACTTCTTAACAAAGAAAATCAAAAAAAATAAAACATAATAACAACACATGAAATGTGCAATCGTCACAGGAGGCTCAAGAGGAATTGGAAGAGCAATCTGTATAAAACTGGCTGAAGAAAAAAACTACCATATCTTAATCAACTACACTTCAAACGAAGCAGCAGCTAAAGAAACGCTGGCTAAAGTTGAAGAATTGGGATCTACCGGAGAAATTTTGAAATTTGATGTAGGAAATGCCGAAGAAACCCAAAAAGTTTTAACAGAATGGCAGGAAAATAATCCTAAATCCGTTGTTGAGGTGATCGTAAATAATGCCGGAATTACAAGAGACGGATTGTTCATGTGGATGCCAATTGAAGACTGGAATGCGGTGATTAACACCAGTTTAAACGGTTTTTTCAACGTAACGAATTTCTTTATCCAGAAACTGTTACGCAATAAATACGGCAGAATCATCAATATGGTTTCTGTTTCCGGAGTAAAGGGAACGGCAGGACAGACCAATTATTCGGCGGCGAAAGGAGCTTTGGTAGGAGCTACAAAAGCGCTGGCTCAGGAAGTGGCGAAAAGAAACATCACCGTAAACGCTGTTGCACCTGGATTCATAAAAACGGACATGACGCAGGAATTCAATGAAGACGAATTAAAAGCAATGATTCCTGCAAACCGATTCGGGGAAGCAGAAGAAGTGGCAGATTTAGTCGCATTTTTAGCCTCTAAAAAGTCATCGTACATTACAGGCGAAGTCATCAATATTAACGGAGGAATCTACTCATAAAATCAGGTGGCAGGTAAAAGGCAGCAGTTGTGAGCTGCAATCCAAAACCTAAAACCTAAAACCTTGAACATTACATGGAAAATAGGGTTGTCATTACCGGAATGGGAATTTATTCCTGCATCGGAACTTCTTTGGAAGAGGTGAAAGAATCTTTATTTCAGGGAAAATCCGGAATTCATTTAGTAGACGAAAGAAAAGAATTTGGTTTCAGATCGGGATTAACGGGCGTGGTTCCGAAGCCGGATCTCAAAAATCTTCTCAGTCGCAGACAGCGCGTAAGCATGGGCGAAGAAAGCGAATATGCCTATATCGCAACGCTTGATGCACTGAAACAGGCAAATATAGACCAGGATTTTTTAGACAATAACGAAGTCGGAATTTTATATGGAAACGACAGTGTTTCCAAGGCGGTGGTAGAATCTATTGACATTGCGAGAGAGAAAAAAGATACAACGTTAATGGGTTCAGGAGCTATCTTTAAATCCATGAACTCTACGGTTACCATGAACCTTTCGACCATTTTTAAACTGAGAGGGATCAATTTAACCATCAGTGCAGCCTGTGCAAGCGGTTCTCACTCTTTGGGACTGGCTTACATGATGATTAAAAACGGTTTTCAGGAGATGATTATTTGCGGAGGAGCACAGGAAACCAATAAATATTCAATGGCGAGCTTTGACGGTTTGGGCGTTTTCTCAGTACGGGAAAATGAACCCACAAAAGCATCCAGACCTTTTGATAAAGACAGAGACGGATTAATTCCGAGTGGAGGAGCGGCAACTTTAATTGTTGAAAGCTTAGAATCTGCTCAGAAAAGAGGCGCGAATATCATTGCAGAAATTGTAGGGTATGGTTTTTCTTCCAACGGAGGGCATATTTCCACTCCAAATGTAGACGGACCTGCTTTAGCAATGGATCGCGCTTTAAAACAATCAGGATTATCGGCAAAAGATATCGATTATATTAATGCTCATGCGACGTCAACGCCGATTGGTGATGCCAATGAGGCGAAAGCCATTTTCGAAATTTTCGGAAGTGAAGTTCCGGTAAGTTCCACGAAATCCATGACCGGTCACGAATGTTGGATGGCGGGTGCGAGTGAAGTCATTTACTCGATCCTTATGATGCAGAACGATTTTGTAGCCCCGAATATCAATCTGGAAAATCCTGATGATGAGGCGAAAAAGATAAATTTGGTTGCTGAAACAAAAAGTCAAAAAATTGATGTATTTTTGTCGAATTCTTTCGGATTTGGGGGAACCAATTCTGCATTAATTGTTAAAAAATTTAATTAAAAACATGGAAAGGGAAAAGATTATTGCGATTGCCAATGACTTTTTAGTCAACGAATTTGAAGTAGACGGCGATGAAATCAGCAATGATGCAAACTTTAAAAAAACGCTGGGTTTAGACAGCTTAGATTATATTGATCTTGTAGTGGTTATCGAATCTAATTTCGGAGTGAAATTAGGAGAAGCAGACTTCAAAAACATCGTGACTTTTGACGATTTTTATACCGTGATCGAAAACAAGATTGAAGAAAAAAGCGTATAATCGATTTTGCTTCTTTGCTGAGTAAAACGCCCTTGCGAACTTAAAAAACAGGTAGTAGTTAAAAATTTCTTACGAACTTTGCGTTAAGAACAAAAAATATGAACAAGTGGAAAGGTAAATCTAAAGGGACGATTCTGGGCTACAAAATTTTCGTCTGGTGTATTAGAAATATCGGGATCAGAAGTTCATATGTAGTGCTTTATTTTGTTGCATTCTATTATTTTTTATTCGAAAAAAACAGCAACAGATACTACCGTTATTATTTTTCAGAAAGACTGAAATATGGCTTCTGGAAAACAAAACTTTCTCTGTTTAAAAGCTATTTCACTTTCGGAACCGTTCTTATTGATAAAACTGCCATTTCAGCAGGACTACGCGAAAAATACACTTACGAATTCGATGGCATCGAAAACCTCAGGAACCTTTTAGCCGAAAAAAAAGGCGGCGTTCTCATCAGTGCGCACATCGGAAATTTTGAAATTGCCGAACATTTCTTTGCCGATATCGATTTCGACTGTCAGATAAATTTAGTGACGACAGATCAGGAAGTTACAATTATTAAAGAATATCTTGAGAGTGTTTCCGTTAAGAAAAGCACTGTCAAATTCATCTACGTTAAAGACGATATGTCGCATATTTTCGAAATCAATGAAGCCTTGTCCAAAAACGAGCTCATTTGCTTTACCGGAGACCGATATTTCGAAGGCTCAAAGTTTTTAGAGGGGGAATTACTGGGAAAAACGGCAAAATTTCCTGCAGGACCCTTTCTCATTGCTTCCAGATTAGGCGTTCCGGTCGTATATGTGTATGTGATGAAAGAAAAAAATCTGCATTATCACTTGTACGCAAGAGTTGCCGAAAATATCAAAAAACGCGATGCACAGGGACTTTTGAACTCTTACACCCAAAACCTTGAATCCATGATCCGAAAATATCCGCTTCAATGGTTCAATTATTTTGATTTTTGGGACGATATTAATTAAATTTCCTACTTTTACCTTCAGAAAACTAATATTTAACTCAAACATTAAATGATTTAGAGATTTAAAATAAAGTCCTAAGTTTCCCTTTATCTTTGCTGAGTGTTAACGCCTTTGCGAACTTAAAAACAGGAAGTGATTAAAAAAAATCTTCGTGGACTTTGCGTTTTAAAATTCAAAATCATAAAAGACACTTTCCTCCTTGAAAAAAGAATTTGACATACTCGTCATCGGCAGCGGATTGGGCGGTCTTGTTTCGGCGCTTGTTCTGGCGAAGGAAGGCTTGAAGGTATGTGTTTTGGAGAAAAATAATCAGTACGGTGGAAATTTACAGACCTTTTCCCGTGACAAGCTCATCTTCGATACGGGAGTTCACTATTTAGGCGGACTTTCCAAAGGGCAGAATCTTCATCAGTATTTTTCCTATCTGGGAATTATGGATGAACTTCAGCTTCATAAGATGGACGAGAACGGCTACGACAAAATCACTTTCGGAGACGATGAAACCGAATATCCTCACGCACAAGGCTACAGGAATTTTGTTGAACAATTATCAAAATACTTTCCCGAAGAAAAAGACAATTTAGAAGACTATTGTGAAGAAATTCACAGAGTTTGCAGTCAGTTTCCCAGATACAATCTGGTGGGAAAAGACAATTACAACGAAGAAATCCTTCACTTAAATACCAAAAGATTTATCGAATCTTTAACCACGAATAAAAAGCTGCAGTCTGTTTTATTAGGATCCAATTTTCTGTATGCCGGAGATTCTGAAAACGTTCCGTTTTACGTTCATGCGCTCACTGTAAATTCCTATATCCAAAGTGCTTACAAATGCATAAAAGGAGGAAGCCAGATTTCAAAACTGCTGATTCGCAGACTTCGTGAACATGGAGCAGAAGTACACAAACATGCTGAAGTTTCCGAATTTATTTTTGATGAAAACAATATGTTATCCGGAGTAAAAACCTCAGAAGGAAAAGAATATTTTGCAAAAAAAATCATCTCAAATATCGAAATTCGCACAACCCTGAAACTTCTAGGCGAAGAAAGGCTTAAAAAATCATTTGTCAACAGAATTATAAGCTGGGAACCCGTTCCGTCATGTTTCAGCGTTTATCTGGTGATGAAACCACAATCTTTTCAGAATTTTAATTATAATATTTACCATTTTGTCAATGAGGAAATGGTCTGGAATGCCCATCATTATCAAAAAGAAAAATGGCCCGAAACGTATATGCTTTCTTCCACAGAATCCAAACACAATCCCGGTTTTGCAGAAAGTCTCACCGCTATTTCCTACATGGATTTTCAGGAAGTAGAAGAGTGGAAGGAAACCGTCAATACCGTTTCAGACAAATATGAAAGAGGAGCATTGTATGAAAAATTCAAGCTGGAAAAAGCTGAAAAAATGATGGATGCTTTAGAAAAGAAGTTTCCTGATTTAAGAAAATCGATTAAAAGTTTTTACACTTCTTCACCGCTGTCTTATCGCGATTATATCGGAAGTTTTAACGGAAATATGTATGGTTACATGAAAAGTTCCGAAAATCCTCTGAAAACAATGGTTTCTCCACGCACGAAAATCGACAATCTTTTTCTTACGGGACAGTCTGTGAATATGCACGGAATTTTGGGCTGTACGATCGGAGCATTCAATACCTGCGCAGAAATTCTCGGAAAAGAGCTGATTGATGAAAGATTAACACAATTGATTAATAAAAATAAAGGTGAAAAATAGCGAAAATGATATACCGTTTGTTGTCATCCGGAACGAAATGAAATGGAGTGAAAAATCTAAATTTATAAAAATAGATTTCTCCTTTCGTCGAAATGACAAAACTCTAATCTTAATTTTTCTCAGTCTAAAACTTATCCTTTTCCTCAACTCTTGCGGAATAAGAAAATCCATCAAACATATTCCCGATGTAAAACAATATTCGCTTGATGTTCCGAAGGTTAACAAAATAAACGATTCCACTTTTAGTTTTAATCAGAATTATTTAACAAAAAATAAGCAGCAGATCTGGGAACTGTATATTCAGGGAAATCCTCTGCAATTAGGTTATAATAACGGAGCTTTAACCCAAAATCTGATGCAGAAACAGGAAGAAATTTTCTTTTCGAAAATTGAAGGATTTGTTCCGTCTAAGTTTAAACAAAACTTACTGCGAGGTTTCTTGAAATGGTACAACCGGAAAATGTATCTTAACGTAAGGGAAGATTTTCAGGCAGAAATCTACGGAATGTCTCAATATTCTTCGGACAAATACAATTTCATCGCGCCAAAGTTTCTGCGGAGTATGTATTTGCACGGAGCGCACGACATTGGTCATGCCATGCAGGATTTAATGATGGTGGGCTGTACTTCTCTTGCGGTCTGGAATGAAAATACAGAAGACGGAAATCTGCTCATCGGTAGAAATTTCGACTTTTATGTTGGAGATGATTTCGCTAAAAATAAAGTCATTGAATTCGTTCAGCCTGATGACGGAATCCCTTATCTTTCTGTGACTTGGGCAGGAATGATCGGTGTAGTTTCAGGCATGAACAAAGAAGGAATTACCGTTACCATTAACGCCGGAAAATCTAAAATTCCATTGACCGCAAAAACACCGATTTCTCTGGTGACAAGGGAGATTTTACAATATGCCAGAACCATTGATGAAGCAATTGCCATTGCAAAAAAGAGAAAAGTTTTCGTTTCGGAATCGATTTTAGTGGGAAGTGCGAATGATAAGAATGCGGTGATTATTGAAGTTTCTCCGGATAATTTTGGTGTTTACAAAGTGGAAAATACGAGCCGTGTTTTATGTACCAATCATTTCCAGTCGGAGGCTTATAAAAATGATAAAAGAAATCTGAAGCATATTGCGGAAAGTCATTCAGAGTACCGTTATGAAAAGCTGCAGGAACTTTTAGCGGAAAATAAAAAGCTCAATCCCGAAAAAATGGCTACGATTTTAAGAGTCAAATCCGGCTTGAAAGGAGAGAAGATAGGGTTTGGAAACGAAAAAGCCATCAATCAGCTTATTGCGCATCATGCTGTAATTTTTTCACCTCAGAAAAAACTGGTGTGGGTTTCTGCAAATCCTTATCAGTTGGGAGAATTTGTCTGTTATGATCTGAATGAAATTTTTTCGGATAAAAGATTAAAAAGCGGTGCGTTTGCAAAATCTGAACTGAATATTGCAAAAGATCCTTTCCTCAATTCTCAGGAATTTGAAAATTACGAACAGTACAAAATAATGAGTGAAGAAGTGGAAAAGGGAATTGAAGGAGATGTTTTACTCACCGAAGATTTTCTGCCCCATTATCAGTCTTTAAATCCGGATTTCTGGCTTGTTTATTATCATGCCGGGAAATATTATTATAGTCAGAAAGAATATGCAAAAGCAAAAACAGAATTTGAAAAAGCATTAACCAAAGAAATTACAACCGTTCCGGATAGAGAAAATGTGGAGAAATATCTGAGAAAAACAGTGAAAAAACTGAAATAAAGGGTTTAATTTTTATCAGGGCTCACCTTATTCAGAAAAAGAAAAGTGGCTGCACCTAAAATCGCAGAGGCAGAAGTCGCCAGAATAAAGCTTCCGATAACGTACTGCAAAAGATTATTTTTCACCAAATCAAAATTTAATTCCTGACTGAAAATATTGCTGTCTCCGTGCACAAAAGGAGAACCCAAAAACAGCGAAGCGGCAATAATGAAGGGAATAAAAGGCGGTAAACTTACATTGGATGTAAAAAAGGCAAGCACTTTATTCAGTTTGAATAATACAGCCAGAGAAATTACAATCAGCGTATGAAATCCCCAAAATGGAGAAAAGCCCACAAAAACGCCCAAAGCAATAGAAAAAGCTTTAATCCTGTTGCTTCCGTCACTTTCAAGAACATCTTCTTTTATGAATCTTTTAATGCTTTTTTTTTTGAAATTATTCACGAAGTTTCGCGGAATAATATAAAGCAAAGTAATGGTTACCAGAATGGTATTCAGGATACTGATCCTCGTAAAATCTTTAAAAGGTCTGAAGTGAGAAACTCTTTCCGCAGGATCGTAAAGCACCTTCACCGGAACATTTTTTACCGGAACGTGTCTCCACGCAGTTCTCACAATGATTTCAATTTCAAATTCAAATTTTGGCGTAAAATATTTCTTGGGAATTTTGTGTAAAGGATATAATCGATAGCCGGATTGGGTGTCTTCAAGCTTGATTCCCGTTTCAAACCAGAACCAGAAATTAGAGAAACGGTTTCCGAAACTGCTTTTCTTGGGAATTCCGTCCTGAGACATATTTCGGTTTCCGATGAGCAGAACATCTTCCTTTTCATTCAGCAAAGCCTCTACAAAAACAGGAATATCATCCGGATAATGCTGTCCGTCGGAATCAATCGTGATCGCATAATCGTAGCCCAGTTCTTTAGCCTTTCTAAAGCCGATTTTTAAACCATTTCCTTTTCCTTTATTCTCCGGTAAATCAATAACTTCGATCTGCGAATAACTTCTTAAAATTTCTCTCGTAGCATCCGTAGAACCGTCATTTACAACAATAATGTCTTCCGTATAATCCAGAACACCGTCGATTACCCTTTTCAGAGTTTTTTCATTGTTATAAGTAGGAATTAAAACACAAATTTTCTTTTCAGAGATTGCATTTCGTACTTCAGAAAGATTCATGTAAATGATTGATTAATAATATTTTATTTAAAATTTGACTTTTCAGTCTCCGTCATGGTTTTAGACTGTGCTGCAAATTTTTTAATATAACTTTTTAAAGCAGAATTCTGTTTGCTGTAATTATTAATGAGAAATATTTTATCATCTTTAAGGCTTCCTCTGTATCCGACGATTTTCGGAATGTTTTCCTGAACGCTCATGCGGATCAGTCTTAATTCAGCATTATTCGGATTGCTTTTAATAACCGCTTCAAGATTGGTTGCTCCGGATTTTACCAAAGCTTTTCGGTTATTTTTGGAAATTTTTGCCTCCATAATCTGCGCCGCCGCTTTATATCCCTGAATTGCCGCATCCGATCCCGAAGTTTTTTCGGCTAAACTGATGAACGCTTCTGTATTGGCATTAGAGCTGCTTGCTTTGGTGTAACTTTCTCTCAGAGATTCAAGACCCGACTGAAAAAAAAGCATAAAAGCGGTGATAAGTGAAAATAATACTTTCATTATGTCAATTTTTGATAATTTACCGACATTTTTAATGCAATAGTCTCGCCAAAAGAAGTCGTGTTCTTTACCTTTACATCTCCTTCATTCTCAGTAATATCGAGCTGAATTTTAAGATCCGGCGTTTCAAAAGGATTGATGATTGCCATAAACTTTACATTCGATGCCGTTTTTAAAAATAATGAAGATCCGGTAAATTCTTCCGTAAGTTCCTTCACGATCTGCATCATACAAACTCCCGGTGTTACAGGATTTCCCGGAAAATGTCCCTTAAAAATATCGTGATCTTTATTCAGGGAAATCTGCGCGGTGAAACTTCCGTTTTCCGTTTTTTCGTAGGATTGTAACGTATAAAAGTCTGTAAGTATTGTCTGCATGATGTATTCTGTTTCAGTTATTTGAAATCTTTTTCTGAATTTTAAAATTTCAAAAAATTTAATATTTAAACCTTCGCGAAGATATGTTTTTTTGAAAGGAAAAGAAAATGGTTTTGGTCATCAACATCAATTCTATTTCTTAAAATGGAACGTGTAATAACCGCCAATCTGAAAAACCATATTTGAATTGGAAAACAGGAAAGAAGAATTTTCATGATCCAGCATTGATGCAAAACCTTTTTTAATTCTTACTTCAACCCCCAGATTTTTAAAAATATCATAACCAAGACCTCCCGAAAAACCAAGATCGAGTCCGGAATTGTTTTCGCCGACAGCCAAATCCAGAAACGGACCGGCAAAAACACTGAAATTTTTGATATAAATTTTGTTTGTAAGCTGTACCCCGATAAAATTATAATGCAGTCTTTTTTCCGGAAGAACTCCGTTTTCTGTAGTGTACTGTAAATTGGTTCCCTGTCTGGAATAGTTAACTTCCGGTTGCAAAGCATAACGTTCTGTAAATCTAATGTTTCCCTGTAATCCAATATAAAAATCGGTTACCGTTTTCAGACTTGTATGAAGTACTTTTTCCGGGTTTTCATCTTCATGGAGATAAAAGGTTTCATTACTTCGGTTCGTAAGATTGGCAAAATTTACTCCCGCTCTTATTCCGGGATTGAAAGTAACCTGAGCTGATAAAAATCCGGAAATCAGAATCAGCAAGGCAAAAATCTTTGTTTTCATGTAAGGTTATTGGTTTTCGGTGATCTGGAATAGTTTTATATTGATTTTAAAATCTTTATGTTGTAAATTAAGACTGTCTGCAAACGTATTTTTCTTTGCATCAAATGTAAAATCGATCTTTTCCTTATTATTTTTGGTGTAAACGATTTGTTTTAACAGATTATTTTCTTTGCTGAAGAACAAATAATACTCCTTCTTATTCATTTTAGAAAGGTAAATCTTAGAATTTTCGTTTTCAAAACTTTCTGTTACAGGATATTTCTGCTTCAGAAGCTGCTGAAAATCATTCCTCAAAAAATTAATTACGATTTTCTTATCCAGATCAGGAAGAACATAATTCAGCTTGAAATCATCCTCAGAAATCTCAAAATCAATCAGTTTATTCCCAAAATCAGAAGTCAGAACCACACGATGGGTCGTTTCGCTGATTTTTTTGATAATTAAAATTCCGCTCACATGATTTTTATAAATATCCATCTGACATTTATACACATAATCTTCTTTGGATGAAAAATATAAGTTTTCAACCGCTTTTTCAGAAAACGGAATCGGTTTTACATCAGTAAGTCTGTACGTTTTACACGAAGCAAACAGAATGAAAATCAGGCTATAAGCTAAATTCCGAAGCTGCAACAGGCGCATTGATCTTGGTGTTTTTGAAAACAATATTCGTGGTGTCTCCGGAAGCTTCCGTCATATTAACCTGTGAAACCGTAGATTGATTTTTAGGAAAATGCAGCTCGATCTGCTTGATGTATTTTAAAAGCTGAGCCGATTTCGGAGTGAATTTGGCGATATTCGAAGTTGCGTTCTTTAGGTAAGAAACAGAGAATTCAGGATCGTTGAACATCTGTCCGTTTGAGCTTCCTACAATTAATTTGTTGATTTTTTCAAACGTTTTGCTTTTTGCATCCACCGAAGATTTTTTACCCTGATCATTAATTAATATTTTGTTGTCTTTAAAAACAATACTGTATTGATAGGGTTTTGTGTACTTCCAACTCAGCATATTCGGTGTTTTCAGAGACATTCTTCCGTAGGTGACAATGTTCTTATCCAAAAAATCCATCTTTTTGGTCTGGATAAAATCTGCCTGTAATGTTTTTATTTCTTTGGTTTCCGAAGAAACTTTGGTTACAAACGCTTTCGCTTCCGCTCCCGACATCGCCATGTTTTGAGCAAAGACAAAAGTCGAAATTAATAAAAGAGTGCTTAAAGCTATATTTTTAATCATTGTTTAACGTCTTTAAATTTAACCACATGGATGAAAAGGGTTTCACAAAGGACACTATTAAAGAATATTTATTAATAATTCCTGTCTTCCTGGTGAAATCCTTTTGGACTTAGTGGCTTTCAAACTTATCAATTGTAAAAGTTGAATAATTTTTCTGCCTCAAAAATACTAATAAATCCTCCAAAACATTATACGTTTTTTGTGAAGTATCATGAAGAAGTACAATGCTTCCTTTTTTTAAATTTTTCGTTACTTTCTGGTAGATTTTTTTCTCATCTTCTGTAATCGTATCCAGAGAACGGACGTTCCATCCGATGCTTTTTTTCCCAGTTTTTTTGATCGCTTTGGCAATATTCGGATTGGTGACTCCGAAAGGCGGTCTGTACAAATTGGTTGTTAAATTTCCAGTTTTAAGCATCACTTCATCACATTTCTCAATTTCCTCAACCATTTTTGAAGTCGATAAAAAACCGGTGTTGTTAGAATGTGAAAGAGTATGATTTCCAACGGTATGACCTTCGGCAATGATTCGTTGAAAAGTTTCAGGATATTTTTCAATCTGTTTTCCGATGCAGAAAAAGGTTGCTTTTACCTCGTTTTCTTTTAAAAGATCTAAAAATTTGGGAGTGAATTCAGTCGGGCCATCATCAAAAGTCAGTGCCACTTCCTTTATTTTTGTTCTTTTATGCGTGATGCTGTTGACAAAATATCCCAATTCAATATCAAAAGAACCCCAGATTACAAGCGCAGAAAACAGTAAAAAACAGAACAGATACACCCAAAAACTTCCGTGAAACGCGAAAATAATAACGTTGCAGAAAAGATAAAATAGGATAAATAGATAGTGCTTCATCTTTATTGTCTTTAAATTTTGGGTTTAAAATATTCAGAATCTGTATCCATGCTGTCATTCTTAATGGTGCTAAGCGGAATGAAGAATCTCAAATTAATATTCTTAATGTTTGCGCTAAAATTAGCCATTAAGTTTTAGTTTAGAAGTTAAAATTATTAAGAGATTTCTTCTTCGTCGAAATGACAATTATGCTGTTTTTCTTTGCTAAATAAAATGCTCCTGCGAACGGAGCCTTCAATCAAACCTAACAGGTTTCAAAAACCTGTTAGGTTTTACTTTTAAGCCTTTCTTAACAAAACCAGACTGTGATCATTTCCTCCTAAATGATTGTAAAGCAGAATATTTTTAATTTCTTCTTTTTTAAGATCGTTAATCATCATCACTTCCGGAATCTCCTGATTTTTAAGAATATGACAAGCCATAAACGTCGAAAAACCACTTGCCGTATTAAATTCACCACTCAAATGTTTATAATACAGCAAAGCCGAATTTTCAAACAGATCCATTGCATTTTTGTAATAAACATCCGATTTTACATCTCCACTGAATCCTAAAATAACCGCATCAATATCATTACTTGTCAAATTATTTTTAGCTAAAAAATCTTCAATAAACTGCTGAGCTTCTTCTAAATCTAATTTGTTAGTAATCTGAATATCCGTTAATTGGGCGTAAGAGTTTTCTGTTTTATCTTTTCCTAAGACAAAAAAACTGGCACCTTCTCCCCACATGACACCTTCTGTTTCAGAATTCAGAAAATCAACGGGAAGATTTTCTTCTTTTTTAATGGTTTTATTTAATTTGTACAGTTCCATTACTCTTTCGGTCTGTTCGTCTGTGGAACCGACCAGAACGTTTTCAGCTTCACCGTCATTGATCTGTAATTTTCCATCTAAAAACGAAAATTCCAGAGACGACGAAGTATTCACATAGGTGAAATTGTACGCGTGACATTGCAAACCTAAAGCGATTTGTCCTGCAACCGTATTGTGGGTAGACTGAATAAAATAGGTCGGAGTCAGAAACTCTTCATGATTATCCAGCACATTTTTCAGAAACTTTTCAGAATCCTGAGAACAGCCCATTCCGGTTCCTGTGATGATCGCATCTGGATTTTTAATTCCTGCTTCTTTTAAAGCATATAGAGAAGCTACGGAGCTCATTTTTACCGTTTTAGACATTCTTCGGATCATTGCCGGAGGAATGAATTCTTTGTAAACAGGTTCAATAGCTTTTAAAACCTGAACTGAATTTTCAGGTTTGAGATTCCTGAAAAAATTTTCGTTTAAAGTGTCCTGAGCTGAAATACAGGCTGCACTGTTGATGTAAACGGCACTCATGATTTTGAGAAAATTAAAGTTGAACAATTTCCTCCAAAACCAAACGAATTGGATAGAACGTGGTTGATGTTTTTCTCTTTAAGTTCCGTTACCGGCGTTAAATCAAATTCTGCCATTTTTGTTTTAAAGTTCAGATTCGGGAAAATGATATTATTTTGAATCGCCAAAAGAGAATACACCGCTTCGATTCCCGCCGCCGCCGCGAGCGTATGACCGGTAAACGCTTTTGTAGAACTGAATTCCGGAACGTTGTTTTCCCCGAAAATCCGGATCATTGCAATTCCTTCCGATAAGTCATTATTTGGCGTTGCCGTTCCGTGAACGTTGATGTAATCGATATTTTCTTTATCTAAGCCCGAAACTTTTAATGCTTTTTCCATCGCTAAATAAGCTCCCTGTCCGTTTTCCGAAGAAGCAGTTTGGTGATGCGCATCATTGGCATTTCCGTATCCCGAAAGATAACCCAGAACTTTTTTATTTTCTTTTTTTACGACTTCATCAGATTCCAGAACGATGAAAGCGGCAGCTTCACCCAGATTCAGACCTTTTCTGTCGTTGTCAAAAGGGGTGTTGTAAGAATCCGTAAGAATCATCAACGTATTGAAACCGTTCAAAGTAAATTTTGAAAGAGAATCTGTTCCGCCGACAATTACACGGTCTAAAACACCGTTTTTAATGAGTTTTGCGCCCATCATAATGGCGTTTGCCGCCGATGAACACGCGGTACTGATGGTGGAAACCATACCTTTTAATCCGAGATAATCAGCGATTAACAAAGACGAATTTCCCGCGTCGTGAGAGTCAATATATTTTTGCTTTTCAGGAAAGTCTTCATAGGAATAGAAATATTTTTCGGTAACATCCATTCCGCCAACGCTGGTCGAAGAAATCAGTCCCGTTTTATATTCATTGATATCCGAAATTCCGGCACTTTCCACAGCTTCTTTTGCCGCCATCATTCCTAACAGAGCGGTTCTTGTTGCATGATGATCTTCTTTAAGCTGAAGTTTTGCGGCTAGTTCCTTATTAGACAGTTTGATTTCGCCTGTTTTGATGTTTCCTTTATGACGTGTTTCAAACAAAGTAATGTCCGAAATCCCGTGCTTTCCGGAAGTCAGCGAACTCAGATTTTCCTCCACATTGTTTCCAATGGCGGAAATGATGCCCATTCCTGTTATGGCAATTTTTTGACCCATCTTTTAATAATGTACCAATGTATCAGTTTAACAGCATAACAATATTGCTATATTGCTAAATTGATACATTGTTAGATTGAATTATTTTGTTCTGTTTTCTTCGATGAATTTTGCCATGGTTTCGATGGACGTAAAAATCTCCTTTCCTTTTTTCGGATCGGCTAATTTTATTCCGTATTCTTTATCCAAAAGAACGATAAGTTCTAACGCATCAATAGAATCCAAACCAAGACCACCGCCAAAAAGAGGATCTGTATCTTTGATTTCTTCTACTGCAACGTCTTCTAAATTAAGAACTTCTACGATTTTGTGTTTTAATTCTTCTCTTAAGTTTTCCATAAAATTAATTTGAAAATATGTTAATGAGACAATTTGAAAATGTATTAAATGTTATGCCTTATTGATATGATTTTACATTTTCAAATCAGCGCATTTTCAAATTATCAAATTTATAATGTCAGCAAATATACAAAAGCTTTGTAACTTTCCTGATATAGTTCTATCCAGCCGCACAATACTTTATCTGTCTTTCCGGACTGTAAAAGCTGTGCTGAATAATTGTTTAAAAATTCTTCATCCAATTCATCCAAAACAAAAAACGCATTTTCGGTCTGCATTTTGTGTCTGATGCTGATTTCACCCACGCAGATATTCGGTAAAGTATACACAAAAACCGCAGGACTCGGAAAGTAATTTTCCTGAGAATTGATGCTTTCCTGATATTTAAAATCGGTATCTAAGCTTGATGATTTATTAGCAAAAACCAATGCTGTTCTATGATGATCGCCGTCTTTTAGAATCATTTCAGAGGCAAGAAAAGCGAGTTTGCTTAAATGATCCATTTTATGAAATTTCGGATAATTCAATGCTAAACTTTTATAGGCTTCTTTCGCAAAGTCTGAGAAGTTTGCAGTCGGGGTTTCAAAAATAACCTCGTTGTTGAGAACAATTTTTGAATTTTCTATTTTGCAGATGTCTGTTTTCTTCATGAATAAAGTTTAAGGCTTTTTTGTTGGATTTTGATGGGTGTTGAAAACAACAAAAACAATAATATTATCCCCGATAATTTGATAAATGATAACATAAGGAAACTTCTGAAAGTAAGCCTCACGCAAGTTTCCTTTTTTTAAGGGAAAGTGAAATGGATGATTTTGAATTCTTAAAAAATAGGATTCAACTTTTTTTATAAATTTTTCACCAAGCCCGGTTTGCTGACTTTCATACCATAATGCAGCTTCCAGTAAATCGGCTTCAGCTTTTGAAGATAAAGAAAAGTGGTAAATCATAATTTTTTCATCAGTCTTTCTTTAACCTCTTCCCAGCTCGATGTTTTTACTTCTCCTTTCATATATTTTTCACGTTCTTCTTCAATCCGATCATAAATATAATCAGGAACTTGTGGATAATCTGAAGATTCTAATTCTTGATCTCCCTCTTCAGCATCAATAATTCCTTTGAAAATGCGTAAAATTCTTTCATCGGCAATATCGATGAAATCGTGAATTCTTTTTCTGATGTCTACGGTGGAGTCCATTTTTAAAACTTTAATTTTATAAAATTACAAAATTATTTTCAGCATTTTTCCAAAACAATTGCTGCATTACATCCCCCAAAACCGGAAGCTGTTTTCAAAATATATTTAATTTCTGCGGATTGGTTTTCTCTGATAATGTTCAAAGGTTGGGAAGTTCCTGTTTCTTTAAAGTTTTTAGAAGAAATTAATGTTTTATGCAATGCACTTTCCATGGAAACGATACTTTCCAGCAGTCCCGATGCGCCCAAACAGTGTCCGTAATAGGCTTTTAAACTATGTAGAGGAATGTTTTGTAAATTCATTCTGTTGAAAGCGATCGCTTCCATTTCGTCATTATAAATGGTTGCCGTTCCGTGTGCGGAGATAAAGTCTATTTTTTCTGCTGAAAGCTGAGCTTCTGTCATTGCGTTGTTGATGCTTGCAAACAATCCGTCTCCTGTTCTCGAAGGTCCGGAAATATGGTTTGCATCGTTAATTGCAGAGTCTCCCAGAATTTTAAAACTAAAGTTTTCGTTCTCATCTCGTTTTGAAGTAATGTAAACCGCCGCTGCTGCTTCGCCGATATTGATTCCGTCACGGTTTTTATCGTAAGGTTTACAAATCTCGGTTCCGATTGCCTGAAAAGAATTGAAACCCGAAATCACAAATTCTGAAATTTCGTCTCCGGCAATGACAAAAGCATCTTTATATTTTCCTGCCTGAATCATATTTTTGGCAACACTTATTGCCATTACTCCCGAAACACAGGCGTTGGAAACCACAATGGGCTTTGTTGGAAATCCGAAAAAATAAGCTATTTTTTGAGCTAAATTGGAAAGAAAAACGCTTTCCGGTAAAGCCTTCTCATTTTTTAACAAGCTGATATTTCCTTTTGTGGTAGATAGAATTAAAGCGGTTTCTTCTGAAATCAAGTGTCTTTCAACCAAAGGTTTTAAGCTCAGTAAAAACATTTTTTCAAGCCTTGTAAAGCTCATGTTGCCATTGGCTAAACGCTGAATCTCTGACTTCTGTGCGGAGTTGAAAAATCTGTTAAATTCATCATCTAATTTTTCAGAATCAATCATCGAAGCATAAAAAGGCTCCTGATTTTCGATGATTTTATGTAAACCTACGCCGGATTTTCCTTCTACAAGAGCATTCCAGTTTGAAGAAACATCAAAACCTAAAGGCGTGACGCAGTTGTAGTCTGTAATGTAAACTTCTTTCTTCATCAGAGTCCCATTTTATCTTTCCATTCCTGAAAAAAATCAGGATTATACAAGCATAAATTGTTGTCGGAATCCAGAAAAACCTGAATGGTTTCACCTGAACAGACCAATTTATTTTCTTCGTTGAAAAGCTCGTATTTGTAAATTAATTTCGCAGAATTTGAATTGACGAACGTTGTGACAATTCTAAAGGTTTCGCCATATTTTAAAGGCAAAAAATGTTCGCAGGTGCTTTTTACAATCGGCGTTACAAATCCCGCTTTCTGAATATCAAGATACGTTAAACCGTGCTGTCTTCCGAAAGCTTCTCTTCCGTCTTCAAAATAAACGATATAATGTCCGTGCCAAACAATTCCCAACGGATCTGTTTCGTTGAATCTTACGCGGACTTGTTCTGTACAGCTTAATATATTTTGACTTTTAGCCATTTTTCTATTTGAAACATTAAGATTTTATTTTAAGAAGTTAAGCGATTTAAGCTTAATGTTCTTAAATAAAATCAATCTATTGATTTCTTAATTATAGTTTAAATTCTTAGAGCCTGTTTAAATTTTAATAAAAAATTTTGTTAAAGGTTTTCCGAGGTTGGATATTTGAAAAAAAATAAAATGTACCCAACAGATTTAACAGAAAGCCAATGGCAATATATAAAGAAAACGATGAATCTGAAAGAGCGAAAAAGAAAATATTCTCTTATGGTAATTTGGAATGCGTTATTATATGTCATAAAAACAGGCTGCCAATGGCGTATGATGCCTAATGATTTTCCCAAATGGCAGTTGGTTTACTACTATTACAATAAATGGTCTGATGCTGAAGATTTTGATTTATTGCTAGCCCAACTACGAGAAAAAGTACGTTTAAACAAAGGTCAAAACAGAGCCCCAAGCTTAGGGATTATGGATAGCCAAAATGTAAAATGGGTAAATAACCTTTCATTAAACGGATTTGACGGGAACAAAAAAGTAAAAGGAAATCGAAGATTCGACGAAGTCAATTAAGCGGCATATAATGGTAGACAAAAACGGATTTCTATTAGCAATAATGGTAACTGTAGCCAACGTTTATGATGGTAAAGCGGTGGAATTATTAATGAGAACCCTGTATTACTTTTTAAGTCCTGTAAAAGTTATTCTCGCTGATGGCAGTTACAGAGGAGAGGTTATAGAGGCTGTAAAGAAAAAATTTGGGTATCTTATTAAGGTTGTCATGCGTTCAGACGAGAGAAAGTCAGGCTTTAAGCCTGTTCATAAAAGATGGATTGTAGAACGTACATTTGCATGGTTTGATAATAACAGGAGATTGTCTAAAAATTACGAGTTATTAATGGAAACATCGGAAAACATGGTCAAATTATCTGCTATAAAACTTTTATTGAACAAAATTTAAACAGGCTCTAATTTTCCTAATGCATTATAGTCAATTATCAATTTTTAAAAGAAAAAGATTTAGGAATTATAAAAAAATCTATAATATATTGAGATTGTGAATATTTACTTATTTACTTTATTTGTGATTTAAATTTGTATTGAATTTAAATAACTTTAAGTAGTTTAAATTATTTTTAATGATTTTTATAATTTTGTGATATTTTTTTTAGTTTATTTAGTTGTTATTTGTTTTTTTTATTTTTTAAAATGAAATAACTTTGAAGGTTAACATAAATGATTTTATTTTTTTTAAATTTTTAACATTAAAAAGTTGTTAATGTTAAAATTTATTAACATTTTTGTTTTTCTTAAATATTAAAATTTGTTAATATGAATGTGAAATTACGTGTCTTAAGTGCAGGAGTACTATTTTTTTTAGGCCAAACTGCTTATGCACAAAAAACAAAGTCAGATACACTTCCAAAAGAAAAAAATATTGAAGAAGTGGTAGTGACTGGTTATCGTACAAAAAAAGCTGATGAGATTACTCAAGCACAGTCTGTTATTGGTAGTGAAGAGCTAAAACAACAGTCAAATACTTTATCTTTAACAAATATGTTGCAAGGTAAAGCTCCTGGAGTTTTTGCTCAAACCCTTAGCGGACAGCCTGGTAGTTCAGGCTCTATTACAATTAGAGGTTTTTCTAACTTCTCTAACACTGGTGCTTTAGTTGTTATTGATGGTCAATATTCAACTTTCGCTCAATTAAATGCTTTAAATCCAAGTGATGTAGAATCTCAAGTAATTCTGAAAGATGCTGCTGCAACTGCGCAATATGGATCAAGAGCTTCTGCGGGGGTTATTGTTGTTACAACTAAAAGAGGAGCTAAAGGAAAAACTAACTACAGCTTTGAGTCTAGATTTGGAACTTCTTGGAAGGTTTCAGATAAGGAGATGAATTTCCAAATGATGGATGCTGGGCAGAAATTAGCTTATGAAAATGCAATAGCTCCTCTTGTGGGTAATACTCCATGGACAGATGCTGAGGTTGCTACATTAACAGCTCAAAATCACGACTGGCAAAAAGATGTTTTGAAAAACTCTACAGAAGAATCATATTTTTTTACTGCAAATGGAGGTACCGACAAAAGTTTATTTTACTATTCTTTAGGATATGATAGTAATTCAGGTATTATTCAATATCTAAATGCTTTAAAAAGATATAGTGCAAGATTTAATTTTGAAAACCAATTAAATGATAAAATAAGAATTGGAATCAATACATCTTTACAATATCAACAGACCCAAAATCAGAGAGATTTAAATAATGCTCAGAATCCATTTAGATTTATGTATTCTGCAAACCCTTATGAGGCTGTATTTTTACCGGATGGTTCATATAATCCAACAAGTGCAGGTTTCCCTGTATTAGAGGCATTACAGAGAAATAGATCAAATAATAGCAATCTTAGAATAAATGCTAATATTTTTGGAGAATATAAATTCACCAATTGGTTAAAATTCAGATCATCTCTTTTCAATACTTTTGCGCAACTAAAAGGTAAATCTATTTTGGAACCGGGTTCATATCTTGATGTTATTCTTGGATTAAATGGTCAGGTTAGTCAGTCAAATAACGATTTATACTATCTTACAGCCAATCAAAGGCTAGACTTTGATAAAAAGTTTGGCTTACATAAAGTTAGTGCAACAGCATTTTTTGAATATAGTACAGAGGATACTAATACGATGACTGCTACTGGAAGAAATTACAGAACACCAGGATTAGATATTCTAAGTAATATGGTTACTCCATTTGCTACTGCGGGTGGAAGAACACAGACCAGAAGAACAGCCTTAGCGTTATTAGCTGATTACAATTATGATTCTAGATATTTGGTAAGTGGATCAATTAGAAGAGATGGTAGTTCGAGATTTGGTTTGGATAACCAATATGGCGTATTTTGGAGTGCAAGTGCTGCTTGGAACATCGCAAAAGAATCATTTATTGATATTCCAAACTTAAGAGCGTTAAAGTTAAGAGGTTCTTATGGTATTGCGGGTAATGATGCTGCTATTCCTGACTATGTAAACCAACCTTATGTAGGATTTGGATTATACGGGCCGAGTGCAACTACGGTTGTTCCAACAACTATTGGAAGTAGACAATTGGAATGGGAGAAGGTTAAAATCACAAACGTTGGTTTAGATTTTAATTATTTTGATAGATTTAGAGGATCAGTTGAGTACTTTATTAACAAGCGAAGCGATTTCTTACAGCTAATTCCTAATGCTACTGTTCAAGGGAGTTATACAGCTTATTCAAATGCTGGAGAGTTAGAAAATAAAGGTATCGAAGTTGATCTTTCTGCTGATATTATCAGAAAGCAAGATTGGAATATTCAGCTGAGAGGAAATTATTCTAATATCAAAAATAAAATCTTAGCTTTGAGAGAAGGTGAAACATCTAGGAATATTGGAAACAATAATAAGCTGGAGGTTGGAGAGATGCCTTATTATTTCAGAATGGTAAGATATGCAGGTGTAAATCCTAATAATGGAGAAGCTTTATATTTTACAAATAGAACTACAGCTAATGCGGGAGAGACATTCTATGATTTGCCAGAAGGAAGGGTGACAAATTTTTATTCAACGGCAGATATTCAGGATATTAAAGATAAGTCGCCTTATCCTAAATTTTTTGGTGGATTTGGAGCTACATTCTCATACAAGAATTTCAGTATTGTTGCTGATTTTACCTATAAATTTGGTGGCTATGCTGTAAATAATGAGGCTCTAAATAGATTAGACCCATCACAATTTAACACTAACAAATCTGTAGATGCTGTAAATTATTGGAGAAATCCTGGAGATACAAATGTTCTTCCTGCACCTAATCCAGATGGTATTTGGATGACAGATTATTTCTTGCAGAAAACAGATTATATTAGATTTAGAAGTTTAAATGTAGGATATACTTTTGATAAAAATTTCTTAGGAGAGAAAATTCCTTTAAACTCAATTAGAGTTTACGCACAGGCTCAAAATCTTGTTCTATGGACTAAATTCCAAGGAGATCCTGAGGTTGCCATAGGTTCGGGTGAAGGTAATACTGATGTTCCAGGATCGTATACATTATACACTTATCCTACTCAAAAAACTGTAACTTTCGGTGTTGAATTACAATTTTAAAATTGGTTAAAGATTATGAAAAATAAATTAATTAAAATAGCAATATTAAGTGTTTTCACACTAGGTGTTTTATCTTCATGTGAAAGAGAATTAGATCAAACATCATTTAGCCAGATTCCATTGGATAAAGCTATGGATGGAAGTAGTCAGGCCAACTTCACTCAGGCTATTAACGGTGCCTATTCAGCAATTAAGGGGAGTGGATATTTTTCAGTAGATACTGGAAACCAGATTATCGTTCCTGATTTAACAACTGATAATTTAATTTACAACCCTCAAGGTAGAGGGTCAAACTTTACTGCTTACAACTGGAGTTTCTCAGCAAATAATGGCTCTGTTACTGGGTTATTTACTCAGGCTTATTTTGTTATTTCAAGAGCAAATATGCCACTATATTATATTAATAATCTTCCGGCGGGTGCTTTTAGAAATAATATTGAAGCAAACGCCAGAGCGATCAGAGCAGCAGCGCACTTCGATTTGGTTAGGGCTTATTGTAAGATACCTACTCAATCTGCAGATGCTAATGCTTCATTGGGAATTCCTTACATCACAGAATTTAACCCTCTTGAAAACTCAACCATTAGAAATCTAACTGTTGCTCAGGTTTATGATAATATTATTAGTGACTTAAATTTTGCTGCTAATAATATAACTGACTCGCCGTCTGATAAGTCAAAGTTTTCTAAAGCTGCAATTTATGGCCTTTTGTCAAGAGTTTATTTATATAAAGGAGATTATAATAATGCTGTTTCTGCTGGAAATCAAAGTATTTCATTATCATCTAGTGTTGGAACCAGATCAACTTTTACGAATATTTGGGCTTCAAACAATGTTGATGGGGTTCTTTTTAAAGTTTTGAATTCTACACAGGAAAACGTAACCGTTGGTGTAGCTTATCAGCAGGGAGCGACTTCTACAGGTGGAAGTGTTAGATCTGAATACGTTGTTCCAAAATCTTTAAATGATTTATATACATCAACTGATATCAGAAAGACAGCTTATATTAGAACTAGTGCATATCAAGGAGTTCAAAGAAACCATGTTATTAAATGGGCATTTAATACTGGTGGAGCTACTCCTCTAAATGTTGTAGAAGTTAAATATTTAAGAACTGCAGAGGTATATTTAAATGTTGCAGAAGCTGCATATAGATTAGGAAATGAGACTCTTGCTAATTCCTTGCTTAACAATTTGAAAGCACAGAGATATAGTCCGTACACTCCTGCAACTTTAACTGGAACAGCTTTATTTAATGAAATAATGCTTCAAAGAAGACTTGAACTTGCATTTGAAAATGATAGATATTATACCTTCAAAAGATTGGGGCTTCCTATGCAGAGGACTGGTGAAGGACCAAATGTCGATGGTACCGGTACTGCTTCAGTTGTTCAAACAATTCAGCCAGCAGATACAAGATGGCAATGGCCGATTCCACAATCAACTATTAATGTTACTCCATCTTTCCAGCAAAACCCTGGTTACTAATTTCAAAAACTAAATTGAATATTTTTTATCAACCCCGCAATTCAAGCGGGGTTTTTTATTCCCTATTATTTCTTATTTTTGCTTTACAATAAAAATAAATGAAATACCTATTTTCCATCATATTTTTCCTGAGTGTAGCAGCTCAAGCCCAGGTCGTCAACAAAACAGACTTCAATAAGCTTCCCAAAGATAAAGACACGCTCGTTATCGATTCCGGGAAAAAAGACTCTTTAAAAATATTTAAACCAACTATTAATGATTATCTCTATCAGAAGCAGTTTTCTGAAAAGAAAGTCTTTGATACCGTGATGACTTTCGATAAAACGTATATTTTTTCTCAGTATAACAATAAAGATAACTTTGGAAGAGCGCAGGTCGCAAACATAGGAGCAGGATTTAATCCGCTAACATATGAAGTGAATGCCGAACAAAATTTAGCACTATTACCAACCAACAAATCATATTGGATTTTAGGCGTTAATGATATCAATTACTATGACGTAAAAACCCCCACCGCAACCTTCATTTATCATAATGCAATGAAAAATGGAGCGGCTTTAAGATCTTCTTACACGCAGAACATTGGAAAAAGATTTAATTTTTCTCTGGAATACAGCGGATTACGTTCACAGGGAATGTACAGAAATTCATTGGCATCCAATAACAATACTTTGTTTACAGGACATTATGTCTCAAAAAGCGGAAATTATGAATTGTTTGCACATTATCTCCATCAGAATGTGAACAATCAGGAAAATGGTGGAATTGCAGTCGACAGTTTATTTCAGAACGGCGACAGCAATTCAAGAAACAGGCAGAATATGCAGGTAAATCTTACCTCTTCAAGTTCCCAGTACTCCTATAGAAGATATTATTTAACCCATCAGTTTGCCCCTTTTAAATCAGAAAAAATTCCTTTTAAAATAAGACATACCATTTCTCATCAGGGAAACAAATATTATTATGCCCAAAGTTCCGCTGAAACTTACTGGTACGATGCTCCGGATGAACTGGTGACAGGAGCTCCGCTTACTTCAAAAAAATATTCAGACAACTTCAGCAATACGGTAAGTCTGGTTTGGGACAATGAGAAATTTAAACTTGATGCCGGTCTCCGTTACCAGATGCTGAAATTTGGCTCCAATGAAATTACACTTCCGATTTTAGTTATTCCTACAGAAATTAAAGAAAGCCGAATCGGGGCAGTCGGAAACTTACAGATTAAACTTTTTGATAAAATCCAGTTAAATTCATTTTTGGAATTTTCTAACGGAAGCCAGTTCGGAACCTATTTAAAAACAACCAATAATCTGAAATTTGAGCCGGTAAAAGATTACTTTGTGAATGCAAAAGTAAACTTTCAAAGCGCTTATCCGTCCTTCAATTATCTGTTGAATACTTCTGTGTATAATAATTACAACTATTATTTTCAGAATGCCCAGAACCAGACCATCTCAGAAATTGGAGGAAGCGTCGGACTAAAGTGGTTCAAAACAGAATTGTTCGCGAACTATTTCAGAATAGATAATTATACATACTTTGATGCTATTGCCATGCCTCAGCAAAGCGGAAGTTCCGTTAATATTTCGCAGATCGGAGGTGACGCTACATTCAGCTATGGTAAATTTCATTTAAATACAAGACTGCACTTCCAGAACGTTTTAACCAACAAAGATTTGCTTCCGTTACCAAGTTTTATAGGTCGTGCCAATTTCTTCTTCCAGTCCAAAGCCTTTAAAAATGCGGCGGAAATTCAGACAGGAATTAAAGTATATTATTTTTCGAAATTTGCATCACGGGAATTTTTTCCAATTCTTAACGAATACATCTTACCGGGTTCTAATTCATTTTCTATCGGAGGACAGCCGATTGCCGATGTTTATTTCAATCTGAAAGTTAAAAAAATGTTCTTTTTTATTGAAGGACAACAGGTCGGAACTTTCCTTTCTAACAACAAAGCATATGCATTTCCAAGTTATCCGGTCTACGATTTTAGGCTGAATCTGGGAATCGTATGGTATTTGTTCAACTAAAATATATATCAAGTTGAAAACTATAAAAAAAATATCTTTTCAGGATATCCAAAGCATCCCTCAGTTAATCAAAGATTTTTTAAATCATGATATCGAGGGATTTGAAGAAAAAACATTTTCTTTAGACCATTTTAAGAAACAGATCGCGCAGAAACAGAATTCTTTCACGGCGGATCAGAGAAATATTTTAGCCGGTAATTTAGAAAGGCAGCTTGCCCATCTTGAACTTTCTTCAAGGCAGAATGAAAATATAGATCATTTAAGACTTTCTAATACCTTCACCATCACCACCGGTCATCAGTTGAATCTCTTTTCAGGCCCCGTTTTTTTTATATACAAGATTTTGCAGACCATTAAAACCTGTACTTATCTAAAAGAAAATTTTCCTGAATTTAATTTTGTTCCTGTATACTGGATGGCTTCCGAAGATCACGATTTTGCGGAAATCAACCATTTTAAAACCGAGAACAAATTTTACGAAATCAACGAAAAATCAGGCGGTTCGGTTGGAAGAATAGAAATTAACGATACATTTTTCATATCTGAATTTGAAAGAGAATTCAAAGACTATGTTTTTGGGACGGAACTGATTTTAATGCTGAAAGAAGCTTATAAAACCGGACATACATTAACTCAGGCAATCCAGATCTTAGTCAACAGACTGTTTTCAGATTTTGGCTTACTGATTTTGGATGGTGATTCTAAAGCTCTTAAAAATCAGGTCAAAGAAACCTTCAAAGATGAACTGCTGAACTTCAGTCTCCATAAAAGCTCAAAGGAAAAAGTAGATTTCTTAACTCGTAAATACGGAAAAGTTCAGGTAAATCCGCGCGAAATTAATTTATTCTACCTTTCGGACACGAGAGACAGAATAGATTTTGACGGTCAGAAATACTTTGTGGTAGATAAAAATATTCAGTTTACCAAAGAAGAAATTTTAAATGAACTTGAAAATTCTCCGGAAAAATTTAGTCCGAATGCACTGATGCGTCCAGTTTATCAGGAAACTATTCTTCCCAACCTTGCTTACATTGGAGGAAATGCAGAAATCATGTACTGGCTGGAACTCAAAGATTACTTTTCAAACATAAATGTTCCTTTTCCGATCCTGATTCCCCGAAATTCCATGCTGTTTTTAAAAGAAAAAACACTCGGGAAAATAGAAAAACTGAATCTTAAAGTAGAAGATTTCTTCCAGAACTTTACGACGGTCATCAACAATAAAATGCTGGAAGATAATTCCATTCTGGAAATGTTGGAACAAAAGGAAAATATACTCATCAGTCAGTTTGCCGAACTTAAAAATATCGCCGAAACAACCGAAAAATCTTTCGGAAATATGGTGAAAGCCGAAGAAATAAGACAGTTGAAATCATTTAAAAGAATGAAAAAACGTCTTCTTCATGCAGAAAAGATTAAAAAAAGCGAATTGATGGAAAGACTGGAAAAACTGTTTTTAGATGTAAATCCTTCTAAGAATTGGCAGGAAAGAGTTTATAATTTTAGCGTATTTTTTGCAGATCATGGATATCAGTGGTTAGATTTTTGTTTAGAAAAAATAGAAATAGAAAAATCAGAATTTATAATTATTGCTTATTAAGGATAAAGAATCTATTATTGCGTTTTAAAAATAAATGAAATGATGCAGAAAAATTCTTCTCTTTCGTCTACAAAAAAGATGTTCTGAAATTCTTAGGATAATAATTCTGAAACTGAAAGATCTATTATTCGGAGCATAACGAAGAAATTCAATTCTATCCCAAAGTAACACTCTGAATGTTAACAGAAAGTCTTTTCAAAACCAATAATTATTGCCATTTAATTTTAAAGAAGTATTTTTGCATTTATAATCACCGAATATGATAAAGAGGTTTTTTATTCTATCCAGTTTATGTATGGTTTTGGGTATGTCTGCCCAGAAATCGCACACCGTTGTAAAAGGAGATACTCCTTATAATATTGCTAAAAAATACGGACTTACTGTAGAAGAATTGCTAAAACTAAATCCTAAAGTGAAGGACGGTAAATTGGCGCTTGGAGATGTTCTTACAGTAAAAAATGATAAAGCAGCTCCTGCTTCATCAAAAACACCTGCTGCTTCAAAGCCTGTAAATAATTCTCAGCTTGGAAAAATAATTCTTCAGCCAAAACAAACCATCTACGGAATCACAAAACAATACAGAATATCCGAAACAGACCTCAGAAAACTGAATCCTGAATTGGATGCTCACATGAAGATCGGAGATGAAGTTACCCTGCCTCTTGAAAGCATTAAAAAATATGGCGGAGAACAGAGTATTGCCGTACATACTTCTCCGGTAGAAAAAACTGTTGAAACTGTTGCCGAAACTCACACTATAAAAGCTTCGGAAGACGAATATATTGTACAGCAGAAAGACAATTACTACAGAATTTCAAGACAGTTCAATATTACAAAAGAAGAATTGTTTGCCCTGAATCCCGGATTGGAAGAAAAAGGATTAAAACCGGGGGAAACAATTAAAATAAAAAAAGCAGGAACAAAAAATTCCGGAGCTGATATTTTTGAAGAAAATTCAAATCCGAAAACCAAAGTAGATTCAGGGAATGAAAAATCTTCATCGAACACGGTTTCTTCGGAAGACGATTATGTAACCTATACTGTTCAGCAGGGAGATACCGTTTTCTCGATTGTGAATAAATTTGGAGTTACAATAGATGAACTGATTGCGCTGAATCCTGAACTTTCCAAAGGACTAAAAACAGGAATGGTTTTAAAAATTAAAAAACTGGATCCTGCCTATGTAAAGAAAAATGGTGATGCTTTAAGCGTTGTAATGATGCTTCCTTTTGGCTACAGCACAGGAGAAACACAATATCGTACCATGGCTTTAGATTTCCTTACGGGAGCAAAACTTGCTATTGAAAGAAATGCCAGAAACGGACAAAAATTAGATATAAAAATTGTGGATTCAGGAAATGAAGCTTCGTTCCGAAATTCATTAACCCAGATAAATCCGGATAATACAGACTTAATTATCGGTCCGTTCTTCAAGTCGAACGTTGTAGATGTTCTGGACTTCACGAAAAACCAGAAAATCCCGATTGTTGCACCATTTGCCAACTCTCCGGAATTGTACAACTACAGCAACCTGATTATCGTGGAAACCAACGATCAGACCTATGCCGATAAAATTGTAGAAGAAGTGAAATCTGCGTTCTCGGATCAGAAAATCTATATAGTTGCAGATTCTAAAAAAGAAAATGCCAATTACATTAAAGCCGGTCTTGAAAAAACGCTTAAAAATCCAAACATCACCATCGTAAATTCATCAGCAGATATTCAGCTTGATAAAAATATGATGACAGGACAGTCTGCTCCGGTGATCGCGATTTTAGCAAGTGATAGTGATTCGGCAGGTGAAGCTTTCGCCAACAGAGTAATCGCTTTATCCAAAGAAGTTCAGGGAGTAAAAGCTTTCAGTATGCATTACGCTCCGGTTTTCGAGAAAAAAGTAGATGATCTTAGCCAGGCAAATCTTGTCTATTTAATGGACAGAAAGATCAATACAGAAGGAAGCTTCGAAAAAGAAATTCTTGCCGCTTATAAAAATAAATACTGTAAAACACCTCCAAAATTTGCCATCGTAGGTTTTGATATTGTGAATGATATGCTGACCAGAGAAAACAAAAAAGGAGAAATTTTCAAACAGATGAATAAGGTACAGACTCAGCTTGCCACAAAATTTGAGTTTGTAAAGTCCAAAGCAAACGGAGCCTATGTAAACACAGGGTACCGCGTTATCAGATTGGTTCCTTAATCATTTGATTGTGTTTTAAAGAATATTGTTAACATTATAATTATATTTGCATAATATTTTAAATTAATACATGAAAGCACTTGTATTTCCAGGGCAGGGTTCTCAGTTCGTAGGAATGGGAAAAGAGTTGTACGATTCTAGAAAAGACATCAAAGATCTGATGGAATCTGCCAACGAAATTTTAGGGTTTGATATCCTTTCGATGATGTTCAGAGGAACGGATGAAGATCTTAAAAAAACGGAGGTTACCCAGCCTTCAATTTTTATCCACTCGGTTGCTGCTTTAAAAGCCGTGAACGGTCTTGGAGCTGAAATGGTTGCAGGACATTCTTTAGGAGAATTTTCAGCATTGGTTGCCAATGGAGTTTTATCTTTTGACGACGGTCTGAAGCTGGTTTCCGAAAGAGCAAAAGCAATGCAGGAAGCCTGTGATGCCAATCCAAGTTCTATGGCAGCTATTTTAGGAATGGAAGATGCTAAAGTGGAAGAAATCTGTGCAGCAATCAGCGGAGTTGTTGTTCCTGCAAATTATAACTGTCCGGGACAGTTGGTTATTTCCGGCGAAACAGCATCTGTAGAAGAAGCTTGTGCAAAACTGAAGGAAGCAGGAGCAAAAAGAGCCTTACTTTTGCCGGTAAACGGAGCATTCCACTCCCCATTGATGCAGCCTGCACAGGAAAGATTAGCGGCGGCAATAGAAAATACAAAATTCAGAAAAGCAACTATTCCGGTTTATCAGAATATTACTACCACTGCAATCTCTGATCCTGAAGAAATTAAGAAAAACCTAATTGCACAGCTTACAGGTCCTGTAAAATGGACGCAGTCTGTTCAGAATATGATTAAAGACGGTGCCAATAACTTCGTGGAAGTAGGACCGGGAAAAACATTACAGGGACTCATCAAAAAAATTGATTCTTCTGTAGATGTAGCTTCTGCAATCTAATTAATAAAAATCATGGGCGAGATATTTTCACCGGGAAAGCTGATGCTTACTTCAGAATATTTCGCAATGGACGGAGCTCTTGTCTTAGCGGTACCTACCAAGCTGGGACAAGAGTTTTCTTTTGAAGAAATTCACGATGAAAAATCTCTCATTTTCTGGGAAGCCTATCATCAAAATAAATTATGGCTGAAAGCTGTCATCGATTATCAGAACTGGCAGATTTTAGAAACCAACATTCCGGCAAGTGCTGAATTTATTTTAAAAACCTTAAAAAATGTTCAGTCACTTTCTGCTATTACATTCAAAAATAATTTTACTTACCATTTAAAGACCAACCTTCAGTTTCCTGCGGATTACGGACTTGGAAGCAGTTCTACTTTAATGACCAATCTTGCGGAATGGGCGGAGATCGATCCGTTTTATTTAAATAAGATAAGTCTGGGCGGAAGCGGATACGATATTGCTGTGGCAAAAGAGAAATCGGCAGTGCTGTATCAAAGTGTTCCTGAAATTAAATATGAAAAGGTAAATTTTAATCCTTCTTTTAAAGATGAATTGATTTTTATTCATTTAAATCAGAAACAGGACAGCCGCGAAGGAATTAATTTTTACAAGTCTAAAACCAGGTCTCAAAAACGGATTGATGAATTTTCGGATATTACAAGAAATATTTTACTATGCAACGAATTGGAAAATTTTTCTGAACTAATGTTGATTCATGAGCAAAAAATATCGGATTTTCTTGAAATTCCTACAGTTAAGGCTAAATTTTTTCCAGATTGCCCTGTTTTTGTCAAAAGTTTGGGAGCTTGGGGAGGAGATTTTGTAATGAGCTCAAAATTTGATGGCTTTAAGGACTATTTTTGGGGAAAAGGTTTTCACACGATTTTCGAATGGTCTGAAATAATTGCTTGATTTTCAATTTTTTACAAGGTTTATTTTTTATTTGTCATTCTGACTTATATCATTATATTTAACCACCTTTAACAATTAATTAATATTTAATTTTGTTATACCCAAAAAAGAAATAGAAAATATAAGTAAAATGAAACACGCTAAAATCATCCAAGATTTAGAAAAATTAGGGATTAAAGGAAATTACGAAGTAGTGTACAATCCGTCTTACGAAGAATTGTATCAGGCTGAAGTTTCTCCTGAAAATCAGGGCTTTGAGAAAGCTGAGCTTACGGAATCTGGTGCAGTATCAGTAAAAACAGGAATTTTCACAGGTCGTTCTCCTAAAGACAGGTACATAGTTCAGGATGATGTTACAAGAGAAACCATTTTCTGGGACGGGAAAGTAAACTTGCCGACTACTCCGGAAATTTTTGCGTCTTGTAAAGATTTAGTGCTGAACCAACTTGCTGCTGCAAAGAAAATTTATGTAGTAGATGCTTTCTGCGGAACCAATGCAGATACGAGACTAAAAGTGAGGTTCATCGTTGAAGTAGCGTGGCAGGCACATTTCGTTACCAATATGTTTATCCGTCCTTCTCATTATGAGCTGGAAAACTTTGGTGAGCCGGATTTTACCGTAATCAATGGTTCTAAAACAACGAATCCAAACTGGGAAGCACAGGAACTGAATTCTGAAAACTTCGTTATGTTCAACCTTACTGAAAAACTTCAGATTATCGGAGGAACATGGTACGGCGGAGAAATGAAAAAAGGAATGTTCGCAATGATGAACTATTACCTTCCGCTGAAAGGAATGGCTTCAATGCACTGTTCTGCAAACGTAGGAGAAGAAGGAGACGTAGCTCTTTTCTTCGGACTTTCAGGAACAGGAAAAACAACTTTGTCTGCAGATCCTAAAAGATATCTGATCGGAGACGACGAACACGGTTGGGATAACAACGGAGTTTTCAACTATGAAGGAGGTTGCTACGCAAAAGTAATCGATCTTTCGGAAGAAAAAGAACCGGATATTTTCAGAGCCATTAAAAGAGATGCGCTTTTGGAAAACGTTGTCGTAAACAATGGTGTTTCAGATTATACAGATGGATCAATTACAGAAAATACAAGAGTTTCTTATCCTATTTATCATATCAATAAAATTGTTCTGCCTTCAAAAGCAGGACACGCAAAAAAGATCGTTTATCTTTCAGCAGATGCTTTCGGAGTATTGCCTCCGGTTTCTATTCTGGATGAAGATCAGGCACAATACCATTTCCTTTGCGGGTATACATCGAAATTAGCGGGAACTGAAAGAGGAATTACCTCTCCGGAACCGTCTTTCTCTCCTGCATTCGGGGAAGCTTTCTTAACATTGCACCCAACAATGTACTCTAAAACATTAATCGGGAAAATGAAAGAACACGGTGCAAAAGCATATCTGGTAAACACAGGCTGGAACGGAACAGGAAAGAGAATTTCTCTGAAAGATACAAGAGCCATTATCGATGCGATCATCGACGGATCTATCGAAAATGCTCCGAAAACAAGAATTCCGATTATGAATCTGGAAGTTCCTACCGCATTGCCAAATGTTTCAGAAGGAATCTTAGATCCGAGAAATACTTACAATGATGCTTCTGAATGGGAAGAAAAAGCAAAAGACTTAGCTTCAAGATATATTAAAAACTTTGAGCAGTACTGCAATACCGAAGAAGGTAAAAAATTAATTCCTTCCGGTCCTCAGTTACAGGAGCAGACAACCAACTAAAAATAGAAATCCTCATCGTGCGATGAGGATTTTTTATTTGTATTCCTGCAGATTTTCGTTGAAAAATTACCTCAGGCTCAGAATAGCCAGTCTGTAACCTTCCATCCCGAAACCGGATAAAACAGCATCCGTATTTGCCGCAGTTACAGATTTCTGGCGGAATTCTTCTCTTTTATAAATATTGCTGATGTGAACCTCAACTTTTGGTTTTCGGATATTCTTTAAACAGTCGGCAATAGCATAAGAATAATGCGTAAAAGCTCCCGGATTAATAATCAGGGCATCAAATTCATCTTTCTGAAGCTGATTGATAATTTCACCCTCGATATTAGACTGATAATATTCCAGTTGATGCGAAGGAAAATCGGTTTTTAGACGATCCAGATAATCCTCCATGGAAACTGTTCCGTAAATTTCGGGCTCTCGGGTTCCTAATAAATTCAGATTGGGACCATTCACGATAAGAATTTTCATTGAAAATAATTTATCCAAAGATAGCACATTTTAAAAACACAATTAAATGGTATTTTTAAGATGTTTCTGGAAATATTCCGAAGGCGTTATCCCTTCAATCTGTTTAAAAGCACGGTTAAAAGTCGACTGGTTCGAAAAACCGGCTTCCGTGTACAAATACATTAACGTTGCTTTCTGAAAATCGATTTCGGTGAATAGTTTTTTCACATAATTTACCCTGCACGTATTCAGATAACTGTTAAAATTAGGATATCCTTTGTAACGGATTGCTTTTGAAATATAACTGCTGTTAACTTCCAATGCAACACTCAAAGCAGAAAGGTTGAATTTCATATCCTTAAACAACAGTTTTTCGTTCATGGAAATTTCAATTCTGGAAAAAAGTTTTTCCATACTCTCTATGTTTTCGGCAGTACTTTCGGCAGAGATATCCGCTGTTTTTTTATCCTCTGCAATTATTATCTCTTCTGTTTTCTCAAATTCCGAAAGAATTTCCAGCCTTCTTATTTTGTCTTTATAATAAATAAGCAGCGTAACCACTAAAATATTAGAAATAATGATGATAATATCTGTAAATAAAACCGTTTTCTGGGTCCGTTCAGGAAATTCCAGATTGAAATTTGCGGTAATAAAATAACAGGCTAAAATAATAAGTACGGTATAAAGCGTGTAAAGAAAAACCTCTTTTTTTGTAAAGAAAATGTAGGCTCCGATAGGAATTGGTAGATACCAGCAAAAACTTACCACAGAATAATCCCAAAATGCCAGTACAATATAAATATTGAAAAGAGGCGCAATTAAAAGATGAAGATGAACAATTGTAGATTGTTTAAATCTTCTTCTCATCAGAAAATAAGTGTATCCCAGAAAAAATAATGCCGATCCCAAATACCAGATAAGAAAATTATCATAAGTATAAAATGTAAAGATAAAAATATAAAAAGCTAAAATGGCAAGCATGAGAATCACATACCTGTCCATGAGTTCCTGTTTCAGTTTTTCAATTTGTTCAAATTTTGTACTCATTTGTATTTTACTTCATTTTTACAAGTTTAAGCAGGCATTTTCAATAAATGACTTTTTTAAAGTATTGATATGTAAGCAAATATAATCATTGTAAATCATTTTCAGAATTATGATTTGCATAGCTCTTTTTTTGATTTATCAGAGGAAATAACTTTGCAAAACAATTTTTAACTAAAAAATGTACAAGATCAATGCTCCTAAGAATAGGGCATTTTTGTGACAAGGTGATGAAGATCTTTTTTTATTTATTACAAACAAAAAGAACAATAGAGTTCAAAATTAGAGAAAATAAATTGATAATGAATATTAATTAAACACGTCATTCCGATTTTTCATAAAGTCAGTATATAAAGAATATTTAATCTGCATAAAAAATAAACAGATCAATCAGAGTCTATAAATTCTAAAAACAACAAATGAAGCAAAACTGAAAATGAGTTTTTAAAAAGTCTTTTTCAAAATCCCTTAAAAAAACATTCTTATGAGAAAAATTATTTTATCGATGACCATCGTGGCCTTTAATCTTTTTTATTCCCAAGTGGGGATTAATACATCCAATCCAAAAGAGATTTTCCATGTAGACGGAGCAAAAGACAATCCATCAACAGGAAATCCTACGGCTGCACAACAGGCAAATGATTTTGTGGTAACCTCTTCCGGTAATGTTGGGATTGGAACCAACTCACCGAATTCTTCTGCACTGTTGGACGTGAATGCAGACGGATTGGCTTCAGGAAGCAAAAAAGGTTTTTTGGGTCCGAAAGCAGCGCTAACTTCACAGACAGACCAGATCACCATCCCTTCTCCGGCAACAGGACTCTTGGTTTACAATCTAGGAACCGGAGGATTAGTCTATAACGGCTATGTTTTTTGGAACGGAACAGAATGGAGAACCTTCAACAACGGATCTTTAGCCCCCGGAACAGTAGGAACAATTACCTGTAACGGAATTACCCTCTCTCCAAGTACATACACAACAGGAGTTCCTTATACCGGAACAATGAATGTCCCTTATACCGGAGGAAACGGAGGAATTTATGCTGCACAGACGATCGGTCCTGTAAACGGACTTACCGCAACTTTATCTGCAGGAAATTTTAACTCCGGTTCAGGAACGCTGAGTTATACCGTTTCCGGAACACCTACCGTAACAAGTCCCATTACAACTACATTTTCTTTAAATATCGGAGGCAAAATATGCAATGCCGTAATTGGAGCAGGAGACGGACTGGCTCCCGGAGATCTCGTATTTTACAAAGCCGAATTTTCCGCAAATGTCTTTGGCTGGATGAGTGCTTTTGTTGCAGATTTGCCGATTATCGGAGGGAAAGTAAGACTTGATGCATGGTTCAACAGAGCTTCCAACGGAGGAAACGGAAGCGTAACGATGTGGCCAAGACTGGTAAATACATCTTCATCTCCCGTGAAACTGTGGTTTAGTGCCTTAACCAACGTAGACCGTTTTAATGCCTCAAATTATCTGTTGGCTCCAAGTACACCTACAGGTTCAGGAGCTACCCTTGCTCCTTCTGCGTACATGGAACTCGATAACGGAATTTACTATGGAGTAGGATATAATGATATCTTAGGATCTACAATACCAAGAACAGAAGGAAGCGGGCAAGGAGGACATCAGGAAGTACTTACAATGGATCTTTCTTTAGATAATAAATGGTACAGAGTCTATTATTTCCCAACAGTTGATAACATGAATACAACAAGTACAGACGATAATATGAGAGTAATTTATCTGTCGATCCAAAGATTATACTAACACTTCAGTATTTTGAAGCAGTGTGTTTTTCATGAGTGGTTTGTAATGAACCGCTCTTTTTTGCTGTTTAGCTTTTTTTATTAAAATAGAATGAACATTCACAGAAACAAATTTTAAAACCACTAACTTTGAAATGGATATGCTAAATAGAATCGTATGAAAAAGGACATTGAGAATAAATTAATAAATAAAAATACCAAACCTACAAGCATGAGGATTTTGGTGTATGATTTTTTAAGTTCTCAGGAAGTCGCCCTTTCTCTGTCGGAAATTGAAAATTATTTTGAAAATGCAGACCGCACCACAATCTACCGAACCTTAAAAACATTTGAAGAAAAAGGAATTGTTCACAGCATTCAGGAAAATACAACAACAAAATACAAACTCTGCCACGATGGATGTGATGAACATACCCACAAAGACTGGCATCTTCATTTCTACTGTAAAATCTGCAAACAGACCACCTGTAAAGAAGATATTTCGTTTCCCGAAAACATTCAGACCCAATTCAGGATCGACGAAATAAGGCTTTTTGCAAAAGGAATCTGCGAAAACTGTCTGGAAAGTTTGCAATAGTATTGCACGGGTTCTGTCTGTAATTTTGAATAAAAATTTAACTTATGGAAGAATGCTGCAGCACAAAACCGAAAAAAGAACACCAACATCATCATGAAGGTCACGACCACGATCATTCTCATGAGACGGGAGATCAGTCTGCTTATAGTCTGTTTCTTCCTGCAATCATCTCTTTTGGATTGTTATTAATAGGAATCGCTTTGGATAATTTCATCAAAGCTGAATGGTTTTCCGGCTGGATTCGTCCGGTTTGGTACTTCATCGCCTATATTCCGGTTGGTCTTCCGGTTTTGAAGGAAGCGTTCGAAAGCATAAAAAGCGGAGATATATTTTCCGAGTTTTTCCTGATGGGAATCGCAACCGTGGGCGCTTTTGCGATCGGAGAATATCCGGAAGGCGTTGCGGTCATGCTTTTTTATTCCGTTGGCGAGGTTTTTCAGGCAATGGCAGTAACAAGAGCCAAAAGCAATATCAAATCGTTACTCGATCAGCGTCCCGACGAGGTGACCGTTTTAAAAGATGGAAAACCTCAGATTATGAAAGCCGAAAAAGTAAACATCGGAGATATTATTCAGTTAAAATCTGGAGAGAAATTAGGATTAGACGGAGAATTATTATCTGAAACCGCATCATTTAACACTTCTGCTTTAACCGGAGAAAGTAAACCCGATACCAAAACAAAAGGCGAAACTGTTCTGGCCGGAATGATCAACCTCAATACAGTAAGCGAAGTAAAAGTGACAACCGCTTACAAAGACAGCAAACTGAGCAAAATTTTAGAACTCGTTCAGAATGCGACTGCTCAAAAAGCTCCCACCGAATTATTCATCAGGAAATTTGCGAAAATCTACACCCCGATTGTCGTATTTCTAGCAATCGGAATCACATTTATACCTTATTTATTTATAGAAGAGTATCAGTTCAGAGCGTGGCTGTACAGAGCATTGGTTTTCTTAGTGATTTCCTGTCCGTGTGCGTTGGTGATTTCTATTCCTTTGGGATATTTCGGAGGAATCGGAGCAGGAAGCCGAAACGGAATTTTATTTAAAGGAAGCAATTTCTTAGATATTCTGGCAAATGTTCAGAACGTTGTTATGGATAAAACCGGAACCATGACGGAAGGCGTATTCAAAGTACAGGAATTTAATTTTAATGATGAATTTAATACCGATGAAATTTTAAAACTCGTCAATGCTCTTGAAAGCAAAAGCTCACATCCTGTAGCAACCGCCATTCATGAATATGTGGGAGAAGTCGATCACTCAATTCTGTTGGAAAATGCAGAAGAAATTGCGGGTTACGGTTTGAAGGCAGTTATCAACGGAAAAGAATTGCTGGTCGGAAACTTTAAACTGATGGATAAATTCAACATCAGATATGATATTCAGACTGAAAATATCGTGTACACTTTAATCGCTGTTGCATATGACAACAAATTTGTAGGGTATTTAACAATTGCAGATTCTGTTAAAACTGATGCACAATTAACCATCAATAAATTAAAATCTTTAGGAGTAAAAACCACAATGCTCAGCGGAGATAAATCCTCTGTGGTGAAACACGTCGCCGATATTTTAGGCATTCAGAATGCTTACGGAGATCTGCTTCCCGAAGACAAAGTGAATAAAGTAAAGGAAATAAAAGCAAAAAATCAAACCGTTGCTTTTGTAGGCGACGGAGTGAATGATGCTCCTGTTGTAGCGTTAAGCGATGTCGGAATTGCGATGGGCGGATTGGGAAGTGATGCGACAATTGAAACAGCAGATGTTGTCATTCAGGATGATATGCCGAGTAAAATCCCGATGGCAATCAACATTGGAAAACAGACAAAAAAAATTGTGTGGCAAAATATCATTCTGGCATTTTCTATCAAAGCCGTTGTTCTTATTCTCGGGGCAGGAGGTTTGGCAACCATGTGGGAAGCTGTTTTCGCCGACGTCGGAGTCGCTTTACTTGCCATTTTAAATGCGGTAAGAATTCAACGGATGAAGTTTTAATAAGCCGGAAGAGGGAAGTAGGATGATAGAATTTTATTATATCGCGCACATATTGTTAAAATATGTTTACTTATCAATAGGAACGGGCTTTAGCCCGTTTGCAAGGATAAATTTTTCAATCCGGCTTTAGCCAAAATTTATTTTCTCCTACAGATTTCGCAGATTCCTTTAATCATCATAAAGCATTTTATTCATCTGTGAAAATCCTTGGTTTTCGCGGTAGAATATTAATCAACTTTATCTGCAAACTCTGCGGGAGAAAATATAAGCTCTCGCAGATTATCTGGATTACGCAGAAAAATCGGCGAGTCGTGGTAAAATAATAATCAGCATTATCAGCAAAATCCGCGGGAGAAAATAGAAAATTTCCTCGCAGATTTTGCGGATTTTTAATGCTTTAAATTATTTATCCGAAGCTGTGGAATTTGAGAAATCTCTGCGAAAATAAAGCGTACAATTAAACCATTGCCAAAACTGACTTTCATCATAATCTGTCTTAAAAACAAAATTTCATTAGTATATTTGTAAAGTAGAATACATCATTGAAGTTTTTCGTTTCCATATTTATCATTTTTACGATTGCATTACGTCCCGTTTTGCCTTTGATTAATTATGCCGTTAATTATGACTACATCGTAAAAAACCTTTGCGAAAACAGAAACATTCCGCAATCCACCTGCAAAGGAAAATGCTACGTTGCCAAAGAACTGGCAAAAACAGAAAAACAGTCCAATACCAATCAGACGGTAAAGATTTCAGGACTCGATGTATTTATATCCCATGAAATACTTTCCTTTTCAGATAACAGTCAGTTGAGTGTTTTAAACAAAAACTCAGACTCACGTTACATCAATTTCCATACTTCAGAATATTTTTCCAGAATATTCCATCCTCCTTTAGTGTAAAGTTTTAAACTAAATTTTCAGTAATTATTTTAACGGATAAATTTCAATAAGCTTTTAAGAGTTTTAGACTTGCTTTATATATATCAGAAGCTTGAAATCAATATGATTTCTTAATAAGACTTAACTTCTTCAATCTTCTTAATGGTTTAAATTAATTCAGTAAGTATTAAATTTAGTTTAAAATTCAATCAATTTTTTATTCAAATATCATTACTAATTCCAATGTAAATAAAAATGAAATCAAAACTTATCTTAACAGTACTATTGTCTGTTTCATTAATGGCATGTGCACAGGAAACCCCTAAAGTAAAGCATAAAAAAGCAAAAACAGCCGCAAATTCCGGAACAAAAACAGTGAAATTTGCCAATGCAGTAGATCCCATCTGCAATATGCCCACCGAAGCCGATATGAAAGATACGGCAGTCTATAAAAATAAAACGTACGGTTTTTGCAGTGCTTACTGTAAAGACGAATTCAAAAAGAATCCTGAGAAATATGCCAAAAAATAAAAAGACCAGCAATTCCAAAAGCAAAGTAATCGTTCCGATTGTGATTATTGCTTTGCTTTTTCTGGGAATAGGTGTCGGAATGGGGTATTTCAAAAAGAATCTGTACACCGTAATGAAAGTTCCCGATTTCAAATTAACCGATCAGAACAACAAAACGGTTACCAATAAAGATATGCTCGGAAAAGTCTATCTGGTAGAATTTTTCTTCAGCAAATGTCCCACGATTTGTCCTGTGATGAATACCAACATGAGAGCCATTGAAGATGAAATCAACAATCCGGATTTCGGAATCATCTCTATAAGCATTGATCCGGAAAATGATACTCCGCAGACATTAAAAGAACACGCACAAAGAATTGGCGTAAAATCTCCGAACTGGCATTTTTTAACCGGAAACAGAGATTATATTGGTAAATTAGCAGATCAGTTCAATATTTATGTCGGAGATAAGGAAGATGAAAGCGAAAGTCTTAATCATAGCGGAATGATTGCCCTTGTAGATAAAGAAGGAAATATCCGTTGCCGATACAATAAAGACAATATGCCGATCCTGTATTATTCGGGATTAAATTATGAAGATCCGGAAGGAAAAACTCCGAAACTGACAGGAAAATACCATCCCGACAGAGAAATATTGATAGAGGATATTAAAAAATTATTGAAATAGAGGTTTGGAAAATGGAAGTTAGAGGCTGGAAGTTTTATGGAGTATGTAAAAGAACTTCAGGCTTCCATCATCTGTCTCCCAGCCAAAATAAATCACATAAAAATAAAATAGTATGAAGATTTTGAAAGTAGCTGCTCTGAGTGCAGTTTTTGCAGCGCAGTTTGCGTTTGCACAGTTTAAGCAGACACCGTTGCCGTATGCTTACAATGCGTTGGAAGGAAATATCGACGCACAGACAATGGAAATTCATTATTCCAAACACGCAGCAGCCTATGTTGCAAACCTGAATAAAGCAATCGCAGGAACGCCGCAGGAAAAACAGACCCTGTTCGAGATCATGTCCAATGCTTCAAAATTACCGGCTGCCGTAAGAAATAACGCAGGAGGACATTACAATCACGAGTTGTTCTGGACCGTCTTAACTCCGGAAAAAAATACACAACCTTCTGAAAAACTGGCAAAAGCAATCAATGAAGCATTCGGAAGCATGGATGCTTTTAAAGCGAAGATGGCAAAAGCAGGAGCCGACCGTTTCGGATCAGGTTGGGCATGGCTTTCTGTGGATAAGAGCGGAAAATTATTTGTTTCCTCAACACCCAATCAGGATAACCCTTTAATGGACGTTGTAGAAGAAAAAGGAACCCCTATTTTCGGGATCGATGTTTGGGAACACGCATATTACCTGAAATATCAGAACAAAAGAGCAGATTATTTAACCGCGATCTGGAACGTAACCAACTGGAAAGAAATCAGCAGAAGATACGAAGAAGCGACGAAAGCAAAAAAAGGGAAATTTGACGATTGGCAGGCTATGAAAGATTTTCATACCGTGATGTCTCAGACTTTCCATCCTGCGGAAGAAGGCAATCTTCAGCCTATCAAAACAAGAGCAGCAGAAATGGCGGCAAAAGCAAAAGCATTGCAAACTTCGGCTGTTCCTGCTGAATTTAACAAAAAAGGCGTTAAGGAAGCCATTGCAAAACTTTCTAAGGACAGTCAGGATCTTGAAAAACAAATCAAGAAAAAAGATTCTGATGCAAATATTACAAAATCTCTTACTGCTCTGCACGATACTTTCCATACAATTGTAGGATTGTGTTCTGCTGAGGATGAACATTAATTGATTGATATAAAAGGCAGCTTATTAATTTTTGTAAGTTGCCCTTTTATGTTTAATATCATATAACAAAACAAAAAGTATTATTAAATTTGCTCCGTGAAATATATCATTTCTATTTTCATGATTATTCAGATGACAATACGTCCGATATTGCCATTTATAGATTATACAGTTAATTACGACTATATAACTAAAGAACTTTGTGAAAACAGAATGAAACCAGAGTTAATGTGTAACGGTAAATGTTACCTTTCAAAAGAACTCTCAAAAACTCAGGAGCAGGGAAACAAAAGCAGTCAGAAAATAAGTCTGAATTCCATAGATATCTTTATCGTAAATGAAAGTTTAGACGACAGCTTCATCCTCAAATCAAATATTCTGAAAAATACTGTCGGTACATTCAGTGCCGATTCTTATCATCATTTACACTATTTTCAGGTTTTTCATCCTCCATTAGTGTAGCATAATCTCTTCTGTTTCTGAAAATGCAGAAGAATAATTTTCCGGACAATCTATAAAGGTTTTTCTGATATTGTTTTACAATGTCAATGTTCAGCAATTGCATAAAATTAAACGTTTAGCTGTAATGCCACGGCTGTAATCGCTGGGCTTTGGTCTCCTTATATTTCAGAGGATACGCAATGCTGAAAATAAAAACTGTGTTTTTTATAAAATCCTGTAAAATAGTGTTCAGAAAATTCCTCAAAAATATCAACAAAACTTTTTTCTTCAAGAGAATCGGGATCTGCTCATAACAGAATGGGTTTAAGAAATCGTTTCGTTTCCATAATTGATTTTTACAGATCAGTTCATTAGAGCATTTTGCCGATTCTCTTATTTGTTTAATATATATCCGGAGCAAAAATATCCCGGATCGAAATTTTATAAAGATATGTTTCAAAAAATATTATCTGTAATAGTTTTCTCTTTTTTCAATCTTATTTTCTCCCAGCAATATTCGTGGAATACTCAGGGGATTACCGTTGCCGGAGGAAACGGAGCGGGCGGTGCAAATAATCAGCTTAATTTTCCTTACTCTGTTTTTATTGATAGCAGCAGCAATCTATATATTACAGACACTCAAAACCATAGAATTGTAAAATGGGATTCGGCATTAAATCAGGGAGTTACTGTTGCCGGAGGAAATGGTTCGGGAGGCAATTCCAATCAGCTTAATACTCCTACTTGTGTTTGGGTAGACGATAATAAGAATATCTATGTTCTGGATTCGTTTAATGCAAGAATTCAAAAGTGGGACCCCAATGCCGTAACAGGAATTACTGTTGCCGGAGGAAATGGAGAAGGAGCAGCACTTAATCAACTAAACAAGCCCGGTGGATTTTATCTCAGAGGAAACACCTTCTATATTGTTGATGCAGGAAACAGCAGAATTGTGAAATGGGCAATAGGAGATTCTTCCGGAACTTTGGCTGCTGCGGGTACTTATGGCGCAAATGCAGATCAGTTAGCCAATCCTTCTGTTAACGGAACCATCTATGTAGATAACAATGAGAATCTTTATGTAACAGATTATATTAACAACAGGGTACAGAAATTTTCTTCAGGCAGTACAAATGCAGTAACAGTTGCGGGAGGCAATGGTTCCGGAACCGCTAATAATCAAATGAAAGCACCCAACGGTATTTTTATGATGAACAACGGAACAATGATTATTGCTGAATACACAGGAAGAAGAATCCTTTCCTGGAAAGAAGGACAGACCAGCGGAAATGTGATTGCAGGAGGAAACGGAAATGGAAGTGGAGCAGATCAATTCAAAAGTCCAAGAGGAGTTTTTGTGGCACCAAACGGAGATCTTTATGTTACAGACATGGGAAACCACCGCATCCAGAAATTTATCTTCAACGGAACACTTTCTACTCAGGATGAGATTAAGCATACCGTTTCCAGTTCCATATATCCTAATCCGGCAGATGAGGTCATTCATATAACTGCGAAATATCAGATTAAAAGCATCAAAATTTTTGATGGTTCAGGGAGAGATGTTACAGGAAACAATTCCGTTCAAAACAATTCTGTACTTACCGTTCAGAGTTTAGAACCGGGAGTATACTTCCTTCAGCTTTTTGGGAAAAAAGAACATGAAACTTTAAAATTTATCAAAAAATAAATACTAAACAATAATAATTTTTACAATTAAATTTAATCAAAATGAAAATTTACAAATTCTTATCATTACTCTTCGTAGCAATTACATTACTTACCGTTTCATCTTGCAGCAATAATGACGATGAAGAAGTTCTGGACACGACTCCGGGAAATTTACAGCTAAAATTCGAAAACGGATTCAATAACCTTGGAGATATTGTTTTAAACCAGACTACACAAACTTCCGTTAACGGACAAAAACACCAGTTTTCTACTTTGAAATATGTAATCAGCAACATCACTTTAATCGATGAAAACGGAGGAGAATTCAAATACCATTACAACGATCCGGATAACGGAGCCTTTATCGTAGATCAGGCAGAAGCTGTTGCCGGAATTAATTACATCAACCTGAAAGAAGTTCCTAAAAACAATTATAAAAAAGTAAGAATCGGTTTAGGCATCAGTCAGTCAGCTTATCTTTTGGGGCAAAGCGGACAGGGAATTTTCTGGCAGAAAGCAAAAACTGCTGGAATGGCTTGGTCTTGGGCGGCAGGATACATCTTCACAAAACTGGAAGGTAAATACGGAACTTCTTCAGCCACTACAGAATTTATGAACCATTGTGGAAATATGGGGAACACTGCAGCAAACAACACTGCAGATCTTTACCGTGAAATTACCCTTGATTTTCCTTCAACGGCAAGAGTATCAAAACAGATTACACCATCGGTTCACATTTTAGCGGATCTTAACCAATATCTGAGCGGACAGACTGCTTTAACATTGGATACTTCTAACGACATGGCAATGGGATCAAACCAGCATTTGGTGAATGTTACCAATAATATTTCTAAAATGTTTAAAGTAGATCACGTTCACAATGATTAATTTTTTCATACAATCCAAAAGAGGGCAATTCTGCTCTCTTTGGATTTTTCTCTTTATTGTGGTATTTCCCCTGACTTCCTGCACGGAAGATGAGGTTTTGGAGCCTTTACCAAAAGATGAAGCTTATCGTCTCGACAAACCTGCGGGTTTTCCGGACATCACTTTTGATATTACAGGAAATCCGGTCACGGTGAATGGAGTAGCATTGGGGAAAAAACTCTTTTACGAAGGAAAATTATCCAGAAATAATACCATTTCATGTGGTTTCTGCCATATTCAGGAATATGCTTTTACCCATCACGGTCACACCGTAAGTCATGGAATTGATGACCGATTAGGTATCCGAAATGCACCACCAATACAGAATATGGCATTTCTGAAAAATTACACATGGGACGGAGTCAGTCACAATCTGGACGAAAGATCTCTGGTTCCCATTACCACAGATTTTGAGATGGACAGCTCGCTTCCTGAAGCGGTAGGAAAATTAAATGCTGATGCAAATTACAAGAAAATGTTTAAAGCAGCGTTCGGTGACGAAAACATTACCGGTGAAAAAATTCTCAAAGCAATTTCGCAGTTTATGGCAACCATGATTTCCGCGGATTCAAAGTACGACAGGATGAAAAAAGGAACAGAAGTATTTTCAGCAGAAGAAAATCAGGGAATGGCTCTGTTTCAGAATAAATGCGCATCTTGTCATTCGGGAGACTTATTTACTGATGAAAGCTATCGGAATACTGGAATGTATTATAATCCGCAGTTTGACGACAGAGGAAGATATCGTGTAACGCTAGACTGGAATGACAATATGAAATTTCGTGTTCCAAGCCTCAGAAATGTAGAATATACAGCACCTTATATGCACGACGGAAGACTTTACAGTTTGGAAGCGGTTATGAATTTTTATTCTGATAATGTAGAAAACCAGCCCAACCTCGATCCGTTGCTGAAGCAAAACGGACACATCGGAATTCCTATGACCGCTTCTGAAAAACAGAACATCATCGCATTTCTGAAAACGTTAAGCGATAAAACTTTTATAACGAATCCAAAATTTGCAGAATAATAAAATTATGAAGAAGATATTTTTAACATTGGGTTTAGCCGGATTTTTTTTCAGTCAGGCAAAAGAAATCCATGACAGTTTATTTATTCCCAAAGAACTCAATCCACTGTTCTTTGATGATTGTGATGCATGTGGCTGCGCCGCAGGAAACGGTTCTTCCGGATTTGAATCTTTACTGAATCCTCAGTTTATCGGCGTTAAATATTTTGCACAGCATTACAGAGCCAAAGAAAATTTATTCGTCAATGATCTTACGCAGGATCAGTATTTCAATACGGTTCAGCTTTGGGGAAAAATTCCGGTTGCCAAAAATGTAAGTGTATATGCAAGTATTCCGTTTCAGTTTCACACCAAAAAAACGTTGCAGGGAGATATCAAAATTGAAGGAATCGGAGATGCGAATGTAATGGGAATCTATCAGATTATCGATTCCAAAGATTCTTCCCATCAACTGAATGGAGGTTTCGGCGTGAAAATTCCGATCGGAAAATTTGATGAAAAAGGAATCACAGGAGTAAATCCCAGTTTTCAGCTCGGAACAGGAAGTTGGGATTATCAGATGGTTTTGAATTATAAATTTCAGAAAGATAAACTGGCGGTATTGCTGAATACAGATTATACTTTAAAAACAGAAAACAAAAAACATTACCGTTTCGGTAACCAGTGGAATTATGCAGCAACGGGATTTTACAGACTCTGGAAAAATGAAAACAGCATTCTTTCAGGAAAATTTGGAATGCAGGGAGAAGTCTACGACTGGAACAGACAGTTTGGAGAAGTAATGCCTAAAACTGCCGGAAGCGCTTTATACGGAAAGCTGGGTTTTGAAGCCTCCTACAAAAAATTCAGTTTGGGAAGTGAAGTAATGCTTCCTGCTTACACAAATCTTGCCGGAGGAGATATTGAAGCCAAATCTCGGTTCAGCATTTTCGTAAATTTCGGAATTTAGATTTTAAATATTATTCATTCTCCTTAAAAACCTTCATTGTATAATGGAGGTTTTTGTTTTTTCAGATTTTAGAATATCGTAATGAAGGATGAGGTGAATTAAATAGTATGAATAAACAAAAAAGAGATCCAATAATGAATCTCTTTTGTAGCCCGTAGGGGAATATTAATATACTTCAATAAAACACAATAAATATTCATTTCGTTGATTTTAAATAATTTACAAATATTTAAGAAACATTAAAGCGTTATAAACAATATTGAACATCCCTTGAATTTGTCCCTGATTTTTGAAGTAGGGACCAAAATCAATTCAGTTCAACCTTCTTAATTTAGTCATAATTATTTAGAACGATTTTGGAGTAATCGAACAATAAGTGAAAGACTGAAAACTTGTCTTTTGTTTCATTTGATTTTTGGTGTAGAGACCTGTAAGAACCTTCAAAGTTTGGTGCAAGAATCTCAGACTGCAAATCTTTAATAGTAGTCAAATTTTTATTAGATTTTAACTTTTTATTTATTATTGGAAAAATTGAAGAATGGGATATTTTGGGGTTTTCAATAAATCCGATTTGCCCTTCATAAGGTATTCGTCCTTTTACATAGCTTCTCTGTGAAAACTTTATAGTATCACCTATGTAAGCAATAGAATCTGTATTAGTTTTAATTCTTTTACATTCTATTGCAAAATAAGTCAACTTATCTTCTAAATCTAATTTCAAATAAGGATAATCAATTTTAATATCTATTTTATCGTCATGCATTAAACCATCCTTAGCATCATAATATGATTCAGCAGATTCCTTATTGATAAAATTCTCTATTGAATATTCATTAATGGGGCTGTCATTTAAAAGATTGATATTTTCCCTCATATAATCATCAACAAGTCCATTTCTTAAAAAATCTTCTTGCTTTATTTTCCCCCTTGTAGCATAATCATATTTCTTTCCATCCTTTAAAATAAGATGATAGCAGTCAATTACATATCTCATTATTTTCCTAACATGAGATTCTATAACCCGATTTCTATTCTTTTTAAAATTATCGGCGTTACTAATCATTGGCAGAAATGTTATTAAGACGTTTTAATTCTGCTTCTTGAATAGCCTGCTTAAATTCTGCAACATCATACCATGCCATTGCACGATGCCAACATTTATATTCATTTGGCTTTATAATATAAAAAGAATCACTTTCAAATCCTTTTATATCCTTTTGAATATATAGATTTTTTGATGGGTCGCTGGTATCTGTTATTCTTTCAATAGTCAAATTATTTGCCAGTTTCTCCAAAACATCTTTTTCATCAGTATTTTTAGGATATGATATTTTTTCTTTTGGCTTTTTGTCTGTAATAATGAAATTCATTGCAATGAAATGTCTCATTGTAAAAATCTCAACTTTTACAAACTCATCATAATATATTTCCTCAAATTCTTTTATGTAAACATCGGCATATTTCTCTAAAACTTGTTTTTGGTTACGGTGGTCAGAATCATTAAAATTAGTAACAAGATGCTGTTTGCTTTGTTGAAACTGATAACGAGAGACATTTAAAGCATAATCAATTAAATCCTTCTCGTAGTCTTTGACACCATAAGAGTCATTAATTATTTGATTATTTTTTTGGAGCAAAAAATGATTTACAGAAGGCTTTCCAAGATTAAATTTGTCATAAAAAGTGGCATAATATTCAATAATTGATTTAGCATTATTAACCAATTTTTCTAATACTGATTTATCAAAATCAAGCAATGGCATCCTTAGTAATTCTTCATCAAATCTTATAGCGGGTCTAGTTGCTACTCCCCAGGCACCAGAAATTAGAAAAAGAAAGTATTGACTTAAATCAGATTTAAGTAAAGAATATAATAATAATATAATATTTTCAGTTTTTGAAGAGATAGAAAACACCCCTTTTCTAAAAACAAAATCCTCACTTGAAAAAGAAATTAGTGGTTCTGATTCATTAAGAGCCTGTTCTTTAAATAAAACTTTATTGCCCAAAAAAATATTTTTATCTCTCCCCCTCGACAAATAAACGTCTTCTTTATTTAGAGATTTGTAATTTTTGGTATTAGTGTAGCCCTGTTCAATCTGAGAGTTTTCTAAAATTTTCATTCCAATTAATTCTGGAAAAAAATTCGGATCTTTCCCTCTTTCTATACCAGCCCCTTTATAGATAGTGTTATTATTGATAATTGACCCAATATTTTTTTGAGGTAATACTTTCAAGAAATTAAAATCCAAATAACTTCCATATAAGGCAACCTTAAACATCCAATCATTTTCTAAAAAATATTTCTGTGGTAACGCTTTTTGATCAAACCTTTCAATAACTAACATTTTGAAATATTTGATAAAACGATTAAATTTAACTGATTGATGATTAATTATATTCTTTTGGCAATCATTATCTTTTGATAGTCTAAAATAAACGATACTAGCAGGACTATTTTTCTTCTCAAAAATTAATCTTCTTACTGGGGATAAATCAAAAAACTTTTCTACACAAAATGTAGTTAAGAAATCCTTTTTAAATCCTTTAGTTTTTTGTGAAACATTATAGAAAATTGTACTAGTAACAATGAGTGCCGATTGTGTTTCATCACTCATAAAATCTTTAGCTCTCAAAAGAAATGACTGAGCAATTTCAAATCTGCCAACTGTTTTTTTATTGTCCTTTAACCATTTAACATGAACTACATCTTCTTTTTTGCTTTTCCATGGTGGATTCCCCAATATAAATTTTGGTGGATTATTTTTTATTACTTTATTAAAATCATGTGACTTATCAAAGAAATTAGCTTTGAAAAGATTAGTCCCTAAAAGATTAGGGAATGGATACTTATCAATGTCTTTTGGCTGTTGATAATCCAATAATGCTATATAAATTGAGAAACAAGTAACTTTTAGAGCCTCTTCATTTATATCAATTCCAAACAGATTATTTTTAGCAATTTCTCTAATTTTGTTACTAAATTCATTTTTATTTGAATCTCCATTAAGTTCAATTTCTTTTTCAATCATTCTTCTCAAAGATTGAACTAAGAATATTCCCGAGCCAACTGCAACCTCAAAAATTTTACATTCTGAAACATTATTTTGATTCAGATATTTATCAACAGTATCTGATAAAATATAATCAACTAAAAAAGACGGAGTATAAACTGCTGAATCTAAATCTTTAGTCTCATCATCAATCAAAGATTCATAAATACCCGATATTACTTCAACAGGAATAATTGAAAAATCAAAAATCTCAAAGAAAGAGCCTTCAAATAAAGAGCCTTGTTGCTCAAGCTCTCCTTTAAAAACATCAGCTAAATAATTTGCTTGAATTTGATTTAACTTTATATCTGTCTCTTTGAAAAGAACACCATTGAAATTATCATTAAGTCTTTCAAATAATTGATTGAGTTTTTCAGGTTCTGAAATTAAAAGAATAAAGTTTTTTCTTTTTTCATTAAGTGATTCGCCTGAAATATACGCCTCATCAATCTTGATACCTCTATCAATTAAATATCGAATAAAAATTAATCTTAGAATCAAAGAATTGGCAGATTTCTCATCAAGAAAATTTGATTTTGTTTTATCAGTTAAATAATTTCGTACATCTTTAATGTTTTGAAATAGTCTCTGATTAACCCGTGTTTGGTTTTCGTTTTTTTTAGACAAGTATTCATCTTGAAACCAAGCCCAAGTTTCCCCCGACTGCAAACTCCAAAAAGAAAATTTCTCGTCTCTTTCTTCATCAGATATTTCAACCTCTTGGAGATAACCGCCTCTACCATCTTTATTTTTGATATAATTTAAAGCATTATAGATAGAAATATCTTTGTCTTTTAATATAAAAACGATTGGGGAATTATCAAAAGACCAAACTTTTTTATGTATCTCAGATTCTTTATTTAAATCATCAGAATTGGTTAAATCAAAAAACAGTAATAAAGGTTGGTTATTGAATACATAGACTGCATCGGGAGAAATTCTTTTAATTTTATTTAGGATATCCGGATGAAAATCAAAATCATAAGAGCCATCCTGTTCATTTTTATAAAAAACAGTATTTTCCAAGTTTAACTTAATCAGAAGTTTATGTAGTTCAGAATTTTTCACCTTATTGCAAAGTTACAATAAAATATAATTCTTGCCGATTAAAAAACATTACCAAATCCCCTTGTCCCAATATTTAAATTATTAA
>NZ_JAULSJ010000025.1:0-60626 GCF_030518295.1 Chryseobacterium urinae
CTTCTTAAAAAATAAAGATCCTTCGACTGCTTCGCGCTCAGGATGACATCGCTAATGCTAACTGCTCTAATAACTTGGATTTTTTGTTTTTTAATAAAAAATGACCGATTAAAAAACCGGTCACCCTCAAATTATTTATCTACCTAACATTGCTTTAAGTATGATTATCTAACGGAGAAATATTAAAAATTATTTTAAAAAGAAAAAAAATTTTTATCCTGAAAATCCTACTGACAAACTGTTGTCATCACCCCGGTTTATCTTTGTATCAACAATAACAAAACAACATTAAAACTATGACAACTACAGCAACCATCACAAAACAGTTTATGACTTCGGAACAATTATTAGAACATTGGCAGGGTCACAGAAATTTAACGAGAAGAGTAATCGAAGCATTTCCTGAAAAGGATTTATTTGAATTTTCGATTGCGGGAATGAGACCGTTCGCAAAGTTAGCGGTCGAATTAATCAGCATTGGCGGACCGGCTTTGAGGGGAATTGTCGACAAGAATATGGAAGCTTACAATGAAGAAGGTTTTGTGCCGAAAACGAAGGAGGAGCTTCTGAAAAAGTGGGACGAAGAAACGGAAACGATCAATCATTATTTTGCGCAGATTTCGGAGGAGCGTTTTCAGGAGACTTTTAATTTATTCGGGCAGTATGAATTTCCTGTGTATCAGAATATTCTGTATTTTGTTGATAATGAAATCCATCACCGTGGACAGGGTTATGTTTATTTAAGAGCTTTGGGAATTGAACCGCCTTTTTTTTGGGAGAGATTTTCGGTTCGTTAATGCCTTTGTTCAAGCTGAAATCATTGATTCTCTCACGAAACCGCAGTAAGGAAAAAGAGAGGAGATGCATCTCATAGATTAAATTTTAACGAACTTTTATGATCTGCGGATCCGCTCTTCTTTAAACATGAAGTTTGTTTAAGCTAATTTTAAATTTAACCGCAAAAGAAGCAAAAGACTTTATAGAATTTATTAAGATATTTCAAAAGGTTTGCAAAAGGAATCTTTGATTTTTGTTAACTTATGTGTTTTTTTTTATTAATCATTAAACTTAAAATAACTAAAGTGTTAATCTTTTGCTTCTTTTGCGGTAAAAAATAAAAGTTTAAACATTATCATTTTATTTTAAATTATTGCCAGAAACCTCAACAGAAATTGTTGGGGTTTTTATTGATGCTTGCCTGCAATCTTTGACAACAAATCATTGAGTTGTACTTTGAGGGTTTCGGGTTCTAAAATCGTTGCATAATCTGCAAAAGTAATCAGCCAGCGCGGAAATCCGTCTTTAATGGATTCTGTTTCGAAAGTGAGTTCTACCATTCCGTTTTCTGCCTCAATTTCTTGGGTTAAACCATAATATTTTTTGGAATTGACCAGAAAAGTCATGATTTTTTTCTCTACCAAAAGTCTTACGCGTGTTTTATTGCCGTTGCTGCTTTGTCGGTAATCATTAATCTGCCCGTATTCTCCTAAAAACGGATTCTGGGTTTTTGAAATCTTTAAAATCCGGTCGACACGAAATTGCCGGAAGTCGTTTCTCAAGGTACAGTAAGCCATGATGTACCAATAATTGAATTCAAAGAAAACGCCGACTGCTTCAATGGTTCTTGTGGAAATTGCTTCATCAACGGTTTTATATTCCATGATTAACTGCCGTTTTTCGGCTATACTTTCCAGAATCGTGGGTAGAACGTCTTTAATGGTATCTTCGGTTTCGGCATGATACTGAAAAATATCAATCTGATTTTCAATATTCTGGATTAGATTTCTATCGGAAAATTTTAAAACGGAACGCACTTTTTCCATCGCGGTCTGATAATGATTTCCCAAACTCTGATGCGAAAATTTCTGCATCAATTTCTCGGCGGTGATGAAACTCAGAACTTCTTCTTTGGTAAACATGACAGGCGGCAATTTGTAGCCATCCATCAGAGAATAACCGCTTCCTGCTTCACCAATGATCGGAATTCCGGCATTTTCCAGTGTTTTTACATCGCGGTAAATGGTTCTTACACTCACATCAAATTTTGCAGCCAGATCCTGCGCTCTTACAAGCGGTTTCGACTGTAATTGAGTGAGAATTGCCGTGACACGGTCGAGTTTTTTGAGGTAATGGTCGTTCATTGGGTATGAAGGTCGGAGTGTTTTAATGTTTTAGTGTTTTAGCAAAGTTATCTTTTATCTTTTATCATTATAAGTATTAACCAATTTATCCAGATTTAAACTTCTCGCAGAGGCATCAAAAATTTCTCTGTAGGTTCCGTTGATCTGTACCAGTTCATCGTGCGTTCCGCTTTCCACTACTCTGCCTTTTTTCATGACGTAAATTTTATCTGAATCTAAAATCTGCGATAAAGAATGGGAAATGATAATCACGGTTCTGCCTTCTTTTATCGCATCCAGAGAATTTTTGATCTGTTCTGTGGCGATGGCATCGAGGCTCGCAGTTGGTTCATCAAGGAAAATAATCGGTGGATTTTTTAAGAATAATCTGGCGATGGCAATTCTCTGCTGCTGTCCTCCCGAAAGTTGCGTGGCATCGTGATTATATTTTTCCGGTAAATCTAAAATCTGTTCATGCAGATAGGCTTTTTTAGCCGCTTCCTTGATTTCTTCGAATGTCGCGTTCATATTTCCGTATCGGATATTATCTTCGATACTTCCCTGAAAGATATGGTTCTTCTGAAGTACCAATCCCAGATCGTTTCTTAGAAAAGTATTGTCAAAATGATTCAGATCTACCCCATCCAAAAGAATTTCTCCGGAATCGGGAAGATAGAATTTGCACAGAAGATTGATAATCGTTGATTTTCCTGCGCCACTTAATCCCACTAAAGCAGTGGTTTTTCCGTTTTCAAATTTCATGGAAACATCGTGAAGCGCTTTAGTTCCGTTCGGATACGTAAAATTGATGTTTTTCAGTTCAAAATTTCCTTTGATTTCTTTTTCTACAAAATTACCGTTCGGTTCTTTTTCGTCGTCTGCATTTAAAATATCAAAATAACCTTCTGCGTAGATCATCGCATCATTCATGTCATCATAAATTCTGTGCAGTTGTCGAATCGGAGCCGAAACATTATTGAAAAGCATGATATGAAGCATAATCGCGCCGATGGTCATCTGCTGATCGAGAACGAGGTAAACTGTCAGAAGGATTATCAAAACCACTCCAAACTGTTCAATAAACGTTTTTAATCCATCATAAATAAAATTTGTTTTTCTGGTGAACATCTGACTTTCCATGAGCTGCATCTGAAGATCATACTGTTTTTTTCCTTCGAATTTTTCACGGACAAAACTTTTAATCACCATAATGGAATTAATTAAATTTAAAAGTCCTGAAGTTTTCTGTTCACGCTGGTTTCTCAGAGTTCTTCTCACTCCGCTTAACTTCTTCGCCTGTAATGAGCTTACATAAAAATAGATGGGAACAATGATGGTGGAAACAATTCCCACATATACATTTTGCAGATACATGATGATTAAAGCAATAATCGCGTTGGAAAACAAAGGCAGCATATCGATAAAAAAGTTCTGCACCAGTCGTGTTAAACTTTCAATTCCTCTGTCTATTCTGATCTGTAGTTTTCCGGATTCGTGGTTTTCATCATTAAAATAGGCAACTCTGTACGTTAAAATTTTATCGATGGCAGATTGCGCGAGAATAGAACTTACATTAATTCTGATCTTTTCGCCATAGAATTTCTGTCCGAAATTGATGAAGATGTTCAGCAGTTCTTTTCCCAATAATATAACGGAGATGATAACGAGAATATGAATTCCTTCCGACATCGGATGCGGAAGATGCGTAAGTTTGGTTACCTCATCCACTGTGTATTTTAAAACCAAAGGATTGACCTGTGCCGCCAAAGCTCCTAAAAAAGTAAGAAAAAGTGTTCCGTAGATCATCAAACGATACGGTCTGATGAAAGGAACAAGCTGTTTATAGATTCCGAATAAGGTGACAGTTCTGTTGAAAGGTTTTGCCATACGATGATTTTAAATAAAAAACGTACCGTTTTACAGAGAAAAAGGTACGTTTTATTCTATTTTTCAGCAAATAATTGCTTTAATTTAATTTTCGAATACGTAAGTTGTAAGGTAATGCAACTCAGGTTTACTCGCTGCTTTTGAGTCTGATTCTGCCTGCTCTAAAGAATACATTGAATTAATCTCTTTCTTCTGAAACACAAAAGAATTGTTGGCATTTTTATCCACCACATCATTGAAAATATGCTGAATTTCGGAATTCCCCAATGAGGCAAAACTGATGTCTTCAAAGCCATACAGCAATCTGAGATCATCAAACTGCGCAAAATTTTCATCCACAAAATTCTGAAACTGGGTTTTAGAATCAAAATTTCCAGCCCAGATATTATACCCGTAACTTTTCTTTTGCGGTTTGTCGAAAATGCTTTGGTAAACGAAGTTTTCTCCTAAATAAGCTTCTCTTACCTGCGGATCGTTTGCCAGTTCTTCCGGAAGTCCTTCTTTCAGAATTCTTCCTTCAAACATAATGTATGTTTTGTTGGTAATAGCCAAAGTCTGCTGAACGTTGTGGTCGGTAATCAGGATTCCGATATTTTTATCCGTAAGACTTCTTACGATTTTCTGGATATCTTCAACCGCAATCGGGTCTACTCCGGCGAAAGGTTCATCCAGAAGAATAAAACTCGGATCGGTGGCAAGACATCTTGCGATCTCTGTTCTACGTCTTTCCCCACCGGACAAAAGATCTCCACGGTTTTTACGGACGTGCTGTAAGGAAAATTCTTCAATCAGCTCATCACATTTCATCTGCTGTTCGCGTTTTGAAAGCTTGGTCAACTGTAAAACGCCCATGATATTGTCTTCCACGGAAAGTTTACGGAAAACAGACGCTTCCTGAGCCAAATAACCAATACCTTTCTGAGCTCTGCGATACATGGCATCGGTTGTAATTTCCTGTTTATCGAGGAAAATTTTTCCGGAAGTAGGCTTAACCAAACCGACAATCATATAAAACGAAGTGGTTTTTCCTGCTCCGTTCGGACCAAGCAAACCCACAATTTCTCCCTGCTGAACCTGTACAGAAACGCCTTTTACTACTTTTTTAGGACCGTATTCTTTGATTAAGTTTTCTCCGCGTAAAATCATAAGGGCAAAGATAAAGTTTTTTTGAATTCAAATTTTAGATTACAAAATGGACTTGAAAGTTTTGTGAAATTTTAATACATCGTTTAAAGATTCTTCGAATAATATTTAACTCAAAATTTTTAAAAACTTTATTTTATTTCCATAATTTTAGACTTTCATCAACACTTATTATTACTATGGAAAATAATCAACAGCTTACCGAGCTTTTAGCTTTAGATCTTGGTGTAAACATCATCAACCGAAGACCTTATGCGAAAGAAGTTTTCAAATGGCAGGATATGGATCTGCTTCCGCATTCTTCCACCGATACTTTGCTTTGTGAAATCTACGAATGGAACGGAAGAAACTGGAGAACCACGAATAATAATCTCATAGGCTATTTATTTGGCAGCGACCAGTTAAGTACGGTTAAAAATCAATTGATGAATGTTCAGAAATTTCCGGCTCTGATTCCTGATTTTGAATTTACGAAAGAAAGCATGATTGAATTCGGGCTTGCTCTTCCCTCTCTTTTCAATATCGGAATTAAAGGCGACATTAAAAGTGCCAAAGATTTTTCTGTAAAAGTAAACGGCGTTACAAAATCCAGAATCACCAACATAGATTCTCCGGGAATAGAAATCCTCAGAAAATATTCTGAATTTACCCAAAATGAATCCAGATCATACAGGAAGAACATCAAATTTAATTATCTGAGTACTTCTTTATTTTACGCAGAAAGTGTGGAAATTAATCTTGAAAAAGACGCAGGAGTGAATCTTGATGTGAGTTTCCAGACTCAGGATGTTGAAGTGAAAACCAATGTTGATACGGATACAAAGAAAAATTTTGTTCTGAAATATACAGGAAATCAGGCTCCTTTTGCTGCAAAATTTACGAAAGGAAAAGATTTTAATATTTCCTGATGTTTTTATAATCAGGTTTTGGCCAAGTTTACAATCATCAATTATTTTCTTTGGTTTCAAAATAAGTTTTGGCTAAAGCCTAATTTGGAGTTCATCAATAAAAAACGGGCTAAAGCCCGTTTCTATTGATAAAAACATTTCGGATCGAAATGTTTTTTATTTAAAGTATAATTTGAAAAAATTATCTGTTCAAAATCATTGCAGCTTCTTTCGCGAAATACGTGAAAATCATATCAGCACCGGCTCTTTTAAAGCAGGTTAAGCTTTCGATAATGGTTTTGTCATTATCCAGCCATCCGTTTTGTGCAGCCGCTTTTACCATTGCATATTCTCCACTCACGTTATAAACCGCAATCGGAAGATCAATCGCTTCCCGTACTTTAGAAACAATATCCAGATACGGAAGTCCCGGTTTAATCATGATAATGTCGGCTCCTTCTTCAATATCTTTAAAAACTTCGTTTAACGCTTCTCTGGAATTATGAAAATCCATCTGATATGTTTTTTTATCCTTAGGAATTTCCATATTATCTTTCGGTGCGCTGTCCAATGCACTTCTGAAAGGTCCGTAGAACGAACTTGCATATTTTGCAGCATAGCTTAAAATACCCACATCCGTAAATCCGCTGTCTTCCAATGCTTCGCGAATGACCTGAACCCTGCCATCCATCATGTCACTTGGTGCCACAATGTCTGCTCCGGCTTCTGCGTGTGACACCGACATTCTTGCCAAAGCATCGTTTGTAGCATCATTTACAATTTTTCCGTTTTCGATAATTCCGTCGTGACCGTAAATAGAATACGGATCTAAAGCAACATCGGGCATTACCACCATTTCGGGAAGCGCATCTTTGATCGCTTTGATCGTGTTCTGCATCAGTCCGTTTTTATTCCATGCCTCTTTTCCGGTATTGTCTTTCAGGTCTTCTGAAACCTTCATATAAAGATTAACCGCTTTTACGCCTAAAGAAAATAATTCCTTACATTCTTTCACCGTCAGATCAATACTCCTTCTGAAAATTCCCGGCATCGACGGGATCGGTTCTTCTTTATTTTCGCCCTCCATTACGAAGATCGGCATTACAAAATCATTGGTTGTAAGAGAACATTCTCTTACCAGACTTCTTACAGATTCGTTTACTCTCAGCCTTCTATTTCTTGAATGTATCATTTTGGAATACTTTTTGAATGAAATTTAATGCAAATTTACTACAACTTATATAAAAAACTATTGCGTAGAATTGCAGAATTAATTATTTTTGTTAAAATATCCCTTAGAAATTATAATTTGATGAGAAAACTTTTACTTTTGTTTATCTTTTTAGGCGCATTTGTTGGATTTTCCAACAATATGAAAGCGCAGATTAAAGAGCCGGCTTCCTTCTCTCAGAAGTCTGACGACGGAGTGCTTGTTGCTTATCCTAATCCGGCAAAGGATTTCCTTATTGTAAAGGCTAAAGATCCTAACCTGAAAATCAGAAGCGTGATTTTCTATTCGATTTTAGGTACACAGGTTGCAAGTTATTCAGTCAACATGAATTCCGGAGAGATTAATATTGAAAAACTAAAGCCCGGTAAATATCTAATCCGATATATTCTGAGTGACAATACGATGAAAGTCACACAGATTATGAAACAATAATTTAAATCCTGATAATCATCAGGATTTTTTCTTTTAGCTTAATTATTCCGTAACTTTCGGAACATTTTTATCCTAATTATAAAAACAAATTAATGCTAAAAGCTGAACATATTAGAAAGACCTATAACGCAGGAAAAAAGGTAGCTTTGGATGATTTCAGCATCCATGTTCCGAAAGGAAGTGTTTATGGTCTTTTAGGTCCAAACGGAGCCGGAAAAACTTCTTTTATCCGGATCATCAATCAGATTACACAAGCGGATTCCGGAGAAATACAGATCAACGGACAAAAGCTTAATCCGGATCATATTAAAGATATCGGATATATGCCTGAAGAACGCGGGCTTTATAAAAACATGACGGTTGGAGATCAGCTTCTTTATTTCGGTGAGCTGAAAGGCATGAAAAAGAATGATGCTTTGCAGGAAGCCAAAAAGTGGTTTGACAAACTTCACATCGACCAATGGTGGAAGAAAAAGCTGTCTGAACTGTCAAAAGGAATGGCACAGAAAATACAGTTTGTGGTGACCGTTCTTCACAGACCGCATTTATTGATTCTTGATGAACCTTTTTCTGGTTTTGATCCTGTAAATGCCAATTTAATTAAAGACCAGATCATTGATCTTAAGAATAACGGAACTACCATCATCCTTTCTACTCACCGAATGGAAAGTGTTGAGGAAATGTGCGATTATGTGGCTCTGATTAATAACTCAAAAAAAATTATCGACGGAAGAGTTTTCGATGTACGCGAGAAATTCAAGAAAAATATTTTTGGAATCACGCTTTCTGATGTAAAAAACGATCAACTGGAAAGTTTTCAAAATAAATATGAAATTTTCAATATCAATCATGAAAATAACCTGGTTTCTTTTGATCTGAAAAATGAGACTGACCAAAATCATATTCTTCTGGATCTGGTGAATGTAGGAAAAGTAAGGTCATTCGACGAAAAAATTCCGAGTATGAACGAGGTGTTTATTAATGCGGTAAGCAATAATTCTTAGTTATGAATAACATTTTTTTAATTACAAAAAGAGAATTTCTTACGCAGGTTAAGAAAAAATCTTTCATCATATTAACGCTTTTAGCTCCGATTCTTTTACTGGGTTTTGGTGCGGTTATCGGTTTGATGTTTAAGGCTAACGAATCTCACAGCATTATTGAAGTAGTTGATAAAAACGGCTTGTTTAAAAATCAACTGAAATCGAATGATAAACTGAACTATGTTTTTGTTTCTGCGGCAGATGAAAAGTCCAAAATCAATAATCTGAAGAATAATGAATCTTTAGACGGGATTTTGGTTCTGCCTGAACTGAAAGACCAGAATTTTGATGAATTAGAAAAGAATACGAGGCTTGTTATCAACAATAAAATCGGGTTCGATACGAAGCAGAAAATTGTTTCGGACATTAATGAAGTCATCAAAAAAGAAAAAATAAAGAAACTGGGCATTGCTGAGCTACAGCTTGATAATCTTGACAAAAGTTTCAATTTAAAAACGATTAACGTCTCGGAAAATAACAAAGAAGATTCTGATCTTGCTTTCGGGGTAAAAAGCGTTCTGAGTATGCTTTTAATGTACGTTACATTTATGTTTATTATTATTTACGGAGTACGGGTGATGAGAAGCGTACTGGAAGAAAAAAATAACCGTGTTGTGGAAATTATTATTTCTTCGGTAAAACCTTTTGAACTGATGATGGGTAAAATTCTGGGGGTAACAATGGTTGCACTTACTCAATTTATCGTTTGGATCACCATGTCGGTTATCGGAGCTTTGGTTCTGAATACAGGATTTTCTGCTATTCCTAAAAATATTCCCGGGAATGAAGGTGTTGCTGAAAAATTTGATATTTTACAGATGGGAACCCAGATTTCACACAGTTTACTGGAACTGAATTTCCCATTAATTATTTTCGTTTTTATAACATTTTTCCTTTTGGGATATATCTTTTACAGTTCCATTTATGCCGCAATCGGTTCTGCTGTAGATAACGAAACAGAGACACAGCAGTTCACCTTGTTTGCAGTGCTGCCTTTAATGCTTGGAATGTACGGAAGTTTCACGCTAATGAATAATCCGGATGGTCCTTTAGGCTTCTGGCTTTCTATTATTCCGTTTACTTCTCCTGTTGCCATGATTGCGAGAATTCCTTACGGAGTTCCGGCGTGGCAGATTGCGCTGTCTATTAGCTTGCTTCTAGGAACAACTCTTTTTATGATATTTCTGGCAGGTAAAATTTATCGTGTAGGAATTCTGATGTACGGAAATAAAGCTACTCTGAAGGAAATCTGGAAATGGATTAAAGGATAAGTTTTAAACAGAATTTTTAAATAAAAAAACTCCCGAAACATTAAGTTTCGGGAGTTTTTATGTTTTGATTAGAATCAATTTTTATTTGAAGATGTAGTTTAAGCTTAAACTAAGAACCTGCTCAGACTTTCCTTTATTGGTTCCTTTCGGCTCCTGATCAAGGCCGGGATATGTATTCGTAACTCCGAAATCATATCTTGCCGTAAGTTCAAGCTGTCTTTTATAGCTATATCCTACTCCTAGTCCTATTCCAAAGTTAAATGAGCTCGCTTTACCGTTTACATTAGGGTAATTCGGATCAATCTGATCTTTTGTGTAGTAGATCTTAGGTGCGTTTTTAACGTTCTGACTTAATAAAAAATTAAATCTGGGACCTATTAACCCAAAAAATTCAGATTCAGATTCAGAAAAATACCCTTTAAACGAGATCGGTACACTCAGATAGTTATTTGCGTATACCGCGTCATAACCGGGATAGTTTTTAGCATCCTTATCTTTTCCTGTTTCTCCTGCTCCAAAGTAAACTACTTCAGGCTGTATGAAAAACTGGTTGGCTGAACCTATCGGTATTAAAGCCAATACTCCTGCCTGAACGGTATATCTCGGTCCGGAAGGGTTATGAGCATTCTTCACTCGGGAATAGTTTCCTCCTACAGTAACACCGAATCTTGTGCTGCCAAAATCGATCTGTGCGAAAGACATGGTAGAAAGTGCCAATGCAGAGGCTAATAAAAATTTTTTCATATCGTTATGTTTTATGTTATCCTAGAATTTTTGCAACAGTAGCACCGATGTCTGCAGGAGAGTCTACCACGTTGATTCCGTTTTCTCTCATGATTTCCATCTTAGCCTGAGCTGTATCTTCTGCTCCGCCTACGATTGCACCTGCGTGACCCATTGTTCTACCTTTTGGAGCAGTCTGTCCTGCGATGAAACCTACAACCGGCTTTGTAGAACCACTTGCTTTGTACCATCTTGCTGCTTCAGCTTCAAGACCTCCACCGATTTCTCCGATCATTACAACCGCTTCAGTTTCAGGATCGTTGATGAATAATTCCAAAGCTTCTCTTGTAGTTGTTCCGATGATCGGGTCTCCACCGATACCGATTGCTGTAGAGATACCGTAACCCGCTCTTACTACCTGATCTGCAGCTTCGTATGTAAGAGTTCCTGATTTAGAAACGATACCTACTTTACCTTTTTTGAAAACGAAACCTGGCATAATCCCAATTTTAGCTTCTTCAGAAGTAATGATTCCCGGGCAGTTCGGACCGATTAATCTGCAGTCTCTGTCAGCAATGTAAGATTTTACTTTCACCATATCCGCTACAGGAATACCTTCAGTAATACATACAATTACTTTGATTCCTGCTTCAGCAGCTTCCATAATAGCGTCAGCAGCAAATGCAGGCGGTACGAAAATGATACTTACGTTAGCTCCGGCTTTTTCTACAGCATCTGCTACCGTATTGAATACAGGCTTCCCTAAGTGCTCGCTTCCTCCTTTTCCCGGAGTAACACCACCTACTACGTTAGTTCCGTATTCGATCATCTGGCTTGCGTGGAAAGTACCTTCGTTCCCTGTAAATCCTTGTACAATTACTTTAGAATCTTTGTTTACTAAAATTGACATTTTATTATTTATTTAATTTATTTATTACTTTTTTAAATGCACACAAATTTAATTAAATTTCTTTGATTAAAGATAAATCTAACTAATTTGTTTATTTGAGATTTCTCAGTTTGACTTCTTTTTTAAGATACGTTTTAAAATCTTCCGCAAACATCCCGATGTAAGTCCCTTTTTCTAGATCTCTGTTTACTCCGGTTTTCCCTAATAATACAGCTCCGCTTTCAATTTTATTTCCTGACGCGATACCGACCTGTCCCCATAAGGTAACCTCATCACCGATAACACAGCATCCTGCAATACCGACTTGAGAAGCGATAAGACATTTTTTTCCGATCACGGTATCGTGCCCGATCTGAATCTGGTTATCCAGAACGGAACCCTCACCAATAATGGTAGAATCTGTAACTCCTCTGTCGATGGTACAACCGTTTCCGATCTCTACATTGTTTTCGATGACTATGTTTCCTACCGAAATGAGACGGTCGAAATTACCGTTTAGTTTTCTGTAATAAAAAGCGTCACCGCCTAAAACGGTATTCGACTGTATCACTACATTGTCGCCAATTACCGTTCTGTCGCCAATGACAACATTAGGAAAAATCAGGGTATTTTTTCCTATTTTCACATTATTTCCGATAACCGCAGAAGCATGAATTTTTGTTCCCTCTCCTATTTCGACATCATGAAGTTCTTCGGTGAAGTTATAAATTCTTGTAAAGTGGGTATTGATTTTATTGAAATCTCTGAAAGGGTCTTCGGAAACCAACAGTGCTTTTCCTTCCGGACATTCCACTTCTTTATCAATTAAAATAATCGTCGCAGCAGAATTTAATGCTTTATCATAATATTTCGGATGGTTAACGAAAACGATTTCACCGGCTTTTACCATGTGAATCTCGTTCGTTCCCAACACTTCGAAGTCTTCTGAACCTACAAATTTTGCCCCGATAAGTTCGGCAATGGTTTTCAGTTTTTGTGGCTGATGAAACGTCATATTTTTTTTAAATGATGTTTTAAATTTTCAACGGTGTCTTAAAATCCTGACACGGCTTTGTTTTTCCAACTTTAATCGCAGCCCGACTGCCCCTTCGACAAGCTCAGGGTAAACTACAAGGCTGCCATAAAAAATGAAAGCTGAAAGTTGTGATACTTCCAGCCTCATATTATTTGTGAATAATTATTCTTTTACTCTTTCTAAGTAAGAACCGTCTTCTGTGCTTACTTTGATTTTGTCTCCCGGCTCAATGAACAGAGGAACCATTACTCTTGCTCCTGTTTCTACGATTGCATTTTTAAGAGCGTTGGTTGCTGTGTTTCCTTTTACTCCCGGATCCGCTTCTATTACATCAAGGTAAACAGATTGCGGAAGTTCTGCAGAAAGCGGAGTTTCGTCCACTTCTTTCAAAATGATGGTTACTTCTTCACCTGCTTTCATAAGGTTTGAGTTTTCAATCATTTCTTTATTTAAATATAATTGAGAGAAGTCATCATTGTTCATGAAGTGAAATCCGTTCTCGTCATCATAAAGATACTGGAATTTTCTGGTAATTACCTTTACTTCTTCAATTTTGTGACCTGCAGAGAAAGTATTGTCGATTACTTTACCGTTGGTTACAGATTTTAATTTTGTTCTAACGAAAGCAGGACCTTTTCCCGGTTTTACGTGAAGGAATTCGATAACTTTATAAATATCGTTGCTGTATTCGATGCAAAGTCCTTTTCTGATATCGTTACTTGTTGCCATTAATTATTATATATTTTTTATTTTCTTTTGTTAAATTGTATTCCTTCGCCCTGAGTTGGCAGTCTGTTGAAAACATTATTATTGAATGAATTCACATTATTATTCAGCCTGTTTACATTCGTCTGGATCTCGGAATGATAGGGATTTGCGGTTCCAAAAATTGAACTGCTGCCGGAATTATTCTGTTTCAGAATATCATTCAGATTATGTTTAGCAATGCTGTCATTAGATTTTGAAGGCAGTCTTCTTTCCAAAATAGAAGTCTTGGCTGTTTTTTCCGTTTTTAATCCTTCTGTCTGTTGTCCGGACAAAAAAGATATGGTAAAAAACATTAAAACAAAAATCAGACTTTTCATTTGATAACAGTGCTAAATTTTTCTTTATTATTCTCTTTCCTTCCCCGTTCCGTATCCTTTTACGATCCCTCTCGGAGAGTTCTGGATAAACTGAAGGATTTCATCTCTTTCAGCCGTCGGAAGCATTTCTTTTTCGATATAAAGCAATGCTTGGGAAACATTCATTTTCATCTGGAAAATAGCTCTGTAAATTTTCTGAATTTCAAAGATTTTCTCATTGGTAAATCCTCTTCTTCTTAAACCTACGGAATTAATTCCTGCATAAGACATTGGTTCTCTCGCCACTTTTACATAAGGCGGAATATCTTTTCTTACCAGAGTACCTCCCGAAATCATCACGTGCTTTCCGATCTTCCCGAACTGATGAACAGCCGACAGACCACCCATCACGGTATAATCCCCAATTTCCACATGACCTGCAATACCACAACCGTTTACGATGATCACATGATCTCCGATTACGCAATCATGAGCAATGTGGGAAGTTGCCATAATAAGGCAGTTTTTTCCGATTTTGGTGAAACCGAGCGCTTTTGTTCCTCTGTTTACCGTTACACATTCTCTGATCGTTGTTTCATCGCCGATAATGACCTGCGTATCTTCACCATCAAATTTCAAATCCTGAGGAATCGCAGAAATTACCGTTCCCGGAAAAATTCTGCAATTTTTACCGATTCTTGCACCATCCATAATGGTAACATTGGGACCAATCCATGTTCCTTCGCCAATTTCCACGTCCCCTGCAATAGTAGTAAAGGGTTCTACGATTACATTTTTGCTGATTTTCGCACGTTTATCTACGGCTGCTAATTGATGAATCATTTAATCAACTTTATTTTTTGCAACTTGGGCCATAAGTTCTGCTTCTACCGCTACTGTATCTCCTACGTAACCATAACCCTGCATATGAACAATTCCTCTTCTGATAGGCTCTATCAATTCAATCTTGAAAATAAGCGTATCTCCCGGAATTACTTTTCTCTTGAATTTTACTTTATCTATTTTAATAAAATACGTAGAGTAATTTTCCGGATCCGGAACACTTGCCAAAACAAGAATTCCTCCGGTCTGTGCCAAAGCTTCTACCTGTAAAACTCCCGGCATCACGGGTTCTTTCGGGAAATGCCCAACGAAGAAAGGCTCGTTCATTGTAACATTTTTAAGACCCACAACGTGAGAATCTGAAAGCTCAAGAATTTTATCGATCAATAAGAACGGCGGTCTGTGAGGCATCAGTCTCATGATTCCGTTGATATCGAAAACCGGTTCTTTTGTTAAATCAAAATCTGGAACATTTTTCTTCTTCTGCAATTTCCACTGGCGGTTCAGTTTTTTTGCAAACTGTGTGTTTACGTAATGTCCAGGTTTGTTGGCAATTACCTTACCTTTTATTTTCACTCCTGCCAAAGCCAGGTCACCAATCACATCGAGTAATTTGTGTCTTGCAGCTTCGTTGGGATAGTTTAAGTTCAAATTATCAAGAATTCCGTTTGGTCTTATCGATACATTATCTTTACCAAAGGCTTTTTTTAATTTTTCTGTAGTTTCCGGTGTAAGATCTTTATCTACATAAACAATCGCGTTGGAAATATCTCCACCTTTGATCAAACCGTGATCCAAAAGCATTTCCAGCTCGTGTAAGAAGCTGAATGTTCTTGCCGATGAAATTTCTTCTTTAAACTCGGAAATATTTTTAAGCGTAGCATTTTGAGTTCCCAAAACTTTGGTTCCAAAGTCTACCATTGTTGTTACTTCGTAGGTATCTGAAGGAATAATAGTGATCTCAGATCCTGTAGCGGGATCGCTGTAGGTAAGAACTTCTTTTACCACAAGATATTCTCTTGCTATATTTTGCTCCACTACTCCTACGCTTTCGATTGCTTCTACAAAGAATTTTGAAGAACCGTCTAAGATCGGCGGTTCGGAGGCATCCATTTCAAGAATGGCATTATCAATATCACATCCTACCAAAGCCGCTAAAAGGTGCTCGCAAGTTGTGATCTTTACTCCCAGTTTTTCTAATGTTGTTCCTCTTTCTGTAGCTACAACGTAGTTAACGTCTGCTTCGACTTGAGGATGCCCTTCCAAATCTGTTCTTACGAATACGAAACCTGTATTTTCTTTTGCAGGTTTCATGGTTAATTTTACTTCTTTACCAGTATGAAGTCCGATTCCGGAAAGTGTCACTTCCTGCTGAAGTGTTTTTTGCATATCACTCATTAGTTTAATCTTTTGAGTTATTCTCGAGATTATTTATTCTTTTTACCACTTCAGGTAAGTTTCTGAAATGTACATAACTTCTAAGGTAGTCGTTGTAGCTGATCGCCGGAGAACCGTAAATGGTTTCTCTGTCGTTTACGCTGGAATTTACGCCACTCTGAGCCTGTATTTTTACCTGATTTCCTATTTTGATGTGTCCTACAACGCCCACCTGACCTCCGATCTGGTTCCAGTCTCCGATGGTTGTAGATCCTGCAATTCCGGCTTGTGCAGCAATTACATTGTTTTTTCCGATTTTTACGTTGTGTGCGATCTGGATCAGGTTATCGATCTTTGTTCCTTTGCCAATAACGGTAGAACCAATGGTTGCTCTGTCTATACTGCAATTAGAACCAATTTCCACATCGTCTTCAATGATCACGTTTCCTAACTGCGGAATTTTTTTGAATCCATCCGGAGTTGGCTGAAATCCGAAACCGTCTCCTCCGATCACTGTATTGGAATGAATAACACAATTGTCTCCGATGATGCAGTAATCATAAATTCTCGCACCACTGTCGATTTTGCAGTTTTTCCCGATTTTCACCCCTTTTCCGATGTAAACCTGCGGATAGATCTGGCTTCCCTCTCCTACTTTTGCTTTTTCTGAAACGTAGGTAAAAGCTCCGATGTATACATTTTCTCCGATTACAGCAGTTTCATGAATGGAAGAGCCATTTTCGATTCCTGTTCTTCTACCCTGCATTTCCTGATATAAATTCATCAGAACCTGAAAAGAGAGATAAGCATCCTTTACTGCAATAACAGTAGGAAGGTAAGAATCTTTTGAGATAAGCTTTTCCGAAACAATGATAACGGAACATTTTGAAGTCTCTAAATAATGCGAAAATCTATCTTGCGCGATGAAAGAAAGATGTCCTGTTTCCCCACTTTCTATAGGCGAAACTCCAGTAATAAGTGCGTTCTCGTCACCTATTATTTTTCCGTCGATAAAACTTGCAATTTGCGAAGCTGTAAATTCCATATTCTGCAAAGATAAGAAATTCTGTAATTCGCAAACATTTTTTAGTTTTCGGAACGTAAATTTTAATATTCTTTAAGAAATAATGTGTGAAATATTCCTTGGAAACGTAAGAATATACCTTGTGGTTTTGTTTCTCATGAGACCTGATAAAAGCTGGTCTTCCGATTCATCAAGACGTATTTTTTTTCCGTTTTTCTGCAACAGATAAATGGGTTGTTTTTCTGTGTCATAAGGAAGAAGTTTTCTTTTAATTTCATGTACAAGTTCTTTTCCATTATCAATTCCGAAAAATTCATTCACATTCTTTATTTTTTCTTCAATAAAACTTTGCTCAAAAGGATGTGAAGAAATTATGGTTTTCGGAAGGTTTCTCTGGATCACACATTTACACCAGTAAGACAAGATCATATCATCTGCATTCTGCCAGTTTTTCATTGCCTGAATAATATCATTGTCATCAAGCTGTGTAAAACGCTCCACATCTTCATCTGTCGCTGTACTTTTTCCGCGATGCAGAAAATATTTCAGATTCTCAGTTGCCGGTAAATCGATTCCCTGCGAGACCAGAAGTTTGGCTCTTTCTAAAATTTTAACGAGAAGAAATTCTGCCAAAGCGGATGTTTTATGGTAATATACCTGCCAATACATAAACATTCTTGCCGTGAGGAAATTCTCAATAGAATAAACGCCTTTTGCATCAATCACCAATTTGCCCTCATCACAGACGTTCATCATGGAAATGATTCTTTGCGTATTGATGCTTCCTTCGGAAACTCCTGTAAAAAAGCTGTCCCGTTTCAGATAATCCAACCGATCAACATCGAGCTGTGAAGAAATAAGCTGGTTGAAAAACTTTCGGTGGTATTTTCCCTGAAACATTTCGATAGCGCAGGACAATTCTCCGTTAAATTCATCATTCAGGCGATTCATGAGTAATAAAGATAATTTTTCGTGATGCCAATCGTCCATCAGCATACTTTCCAGAGCGTGGGAAAACGGTCCATGACCAATATCATGCATTAAAATCGCCAACATGGCTCCCTTTTCTTCCTCTTCTGAAATTTTCACGCCTTTCTGCTTCAAAGTTTCCAAAGCGGTAAACATCAAATGCATGGCTCCTAAGGCGTGATGAAATCTTGTATGTGTCGCGCCAGGAAAAATGAGGTTCAAAAGTCCGGTCTGCCCGATTCTTCTTAATCTCTGGAAGTAAGGATGCTCGATGATGTCGAATAAAATTTCATGGGGAATTTTGATGAATCCGTGAACGGGATCGTTGATGATTTTTAGCTTATTCTGCATTGAAAACGTCTGTATTTGCAAACAAATTTAGGAATTTTATATTTTAGAGGTAATTAATTTTCATTAAACTGTTTGTTGTTTTAAAAGTAACTTTCTTTGTTGAATTTGTTTTTAACACAAAGTCCGCAAAGATTTTGTTTACAGTTGTGCGGCATATTTTCGTTCGCAAAGGCGTTTCACTCAGCAAAGGCTGGATAAAATCTTCTTTGAATAAATAGTTGTGCTGTTTGTGTTTAAAAACTATCTTTGACTGAATAACCTTTTCATGAGAAAATTCTCCCTTTTCATCATCTTATTTTTAAACTTACACTTTTCGGCGCAGACTTTATCGGAAAACCAAAAGCTTGAATCATTATGCAAAGTATGGGGATTTTTAAAGTATTATCATCCGAATGTATCGAAAGGACAGTTCAACTGGGATCAACAATTATTTCAGAAAATTGATGAACTAGAAAATATTAATGATAAAGATCAATTGAATGAATTGTATTCTAACTGGATTGAAAGTCTCGGAAAAATTGAAGATTGTAAAAATTGTGTAAATGATAACGATAAAGTTTATTTCTTAAAAAATTTTGATCTCGGATGGATGGATGATCAGCATATTTTTTCTGAAAATGTACGTGAAAAGCTGAAATTTATTGAGAATAACAGGAATATCGGTGAAAATTATTATTTCGGATTAAACGGAAGAAAGGTTTATTTCAGGAATGAAAATTCTTACGGCTCGAAATTTACTTCAAAACAAATTGCTCTCTTAGAATTTTTCAGATACTGGAATTATGCAGAATATTTTTTTGCATACAAATACAAAACCGATCAAAACTGGAATGATGTTTTAAGGGAAATGATTCCAAAATTTCTCGCTGTTGACAATGATGAAAACTATCATTTAAGTTTAGCGGAACTTGTGACCAAAACGGATGATTCGCACGCTTTTTTATTTTCAAAGCTGACTAGTTTAAACCAATATGGAAGAAAAAATGTTCCGGTGCAGTATTCTTATGCGGAAGGTAAACTGGTTGTTACCAAAATATTTCCGACTATTTTTAATGAAGAAAATCCGCTCAAAACCGGAGATGTTATTTATGATGTTGAAGGATTAACTATTCCTCAGAAAGTTAATTTATTTGGAAAATATATTCCGGCTTCGAATTCGTGGGGAAAGATCAACAAGTCGAAATATCTTTTTCTGTATACTAATAAGGATTCTTTGGAGCTTAAAATTGAAAGGGACGGAATTAATTTAGTTTTAAAAGTAAAAACATATTTGCAGAAAGAAATTATTCGCGAAAATCCTACGGTTCCTGAAAAATGGAAGTTTCTCGATGATGAAAAAAAGATGGGTTATGTGAACATGGGATTAATCAAAAGATCTGATCTGAATGATATGTTCGAAAATCTGAAAAATACAGAATCGATTATTTTCGACTCCCGAAATTATCCGAACATGACGATTTTGCCTTTAAGCAGGTTGCTTCTTCCTGAAAATAAAATTTATTATGAATTTATTTTTCCTGAAACCAATTATTTAAGCAAATTTTACCGCCGCAAAAACAACATCGGAAGAAATAATCCGGATTATTATAAGGGAAATGTGGTCGTTTTGGTGAATGAGGTGACACAAAGTCAGGCTGAAACAACCGTAATGATGCTTAAGCAGCATCCGAAAGCAAAAGTAATCGGTGGATACACTTCGGGAGCAAACGGTGACGTCATTTCATTTAATATTGCCGGTCTTAAAACGTGTTTTACGGGTTTGGGAGCATATTATCCGGACGGAAGAGAAACGCAGCGAATCGGGATTATTCCGGATATTATTGTACGACCGACCGTGAAGGGAATACAGCAGGGAAAAGACGAAATTCTGGAAAGAGCTCTGGAATATTTAAAAAGTGGAAATTAAATAAAAGAAAAACGTAATTATTTCGTTATTTCATTTAACTTATATTTAACTTTACCTCTGCGGATTTTGGCAGATTTTAGAAATAATTGGTCAGCAATTTGATACAATAACCATGTAAAAAAATAATTATGTCGGAAAAGATATTATGGATAGATGATGAAATAGATCTACTTAAACCACACATCGTTTTTCTTGAAAAAAAGGGATATCATGTAACTCCTGTTAACAACGTTAATGAAGCGCTTGAGCTTATGGATTCTGAGAAGTTTGCATTAACGCTGATTGATGAAAATATGCCCGGAATTTCGGGACTGGAAGCTATTCCGATGATTAAGGATAAAGACAACTCACTGAAAATTGTTATGGTAACAAAAAGTGAGGAAGAGCATATTATGGAAGAAGCAATCGGATCACAGATTGCAGATTACATCCTGAAACCGGTGAATCCGAACCAGATTTTACTTTCGCTGAAGAAAAATCTCCAAGAGGATAATCTTGTGGAGCAAAAGACGATTTTGCAGTATCAGCAGGAATTCAGAAATCTTTCTATGGAACTTTCTTATCTGAGAACGTATCAGGATTGGGCTGAATATTATAAGAAAATTCTAAACTGGGAAATTAAATTTGATAAAGTAACGGATAATGAGTTTGCAGATCTTCTTCAGTCACAGAAAGAGGAAGCAAATATTCAGTTTGCCAAATTTATTGAAAAGAATTATGAAGACTGGCTGCACGACTCGGATAAGCCGATTATGAGCCACACGCTTTTCAAGGATAAAGTGAAACCTGAAATTGAAAAGGATAAAGTTTTGCTTCTGATGGTCGATAATCTTCGTTATGACCAATGGAAGATGATCGAGCCTTTGTTTACAAAATATTATAACAAGGTTTCTGAGGATTATTATTACAGTATTCTTCCGACTGCAACTCAATATGCTAGAAATTCTTTTTTTGCGGGTTTAATGCCTTCTGAAATTGAAAAGCGTTTTCCTGATAAATGGTTCAACGATAATGAAGAAGGAAATAAAAACGAATTTGAGCGTGATTTCTTAGAAGATCAAATGAAAAGAATCGGTCTAAGCTCAAAATCCATGAAGTATCTGAAAGTTCTGAATGCCGATTTTGAGAGAAAGATTTATGACGATTTTAATCAGCACAAAAACAATGATCTGTTGGTAATTGTTTATAATTTTATTGATATTCTTTCTCATGCAAAAACGGATAATCATATTGTTGACCAACTGATTCGTGATGATAAAACGTTCAGATCTTTAACATTGAACTGGTTTGAGAATTCTTCTTTACTGAAAATTATTAAAGTAGCCGCTGAAAGTGGTTTCAAATTAGTAATCACCACTGATCACGGAACGGTTTACGTTAAAAAACCGAGCAAAGTTGTGGGAGACAGAGAAACTTCCACGAATATCCGTTACAAGACCGGAAAAAGCTTAACCTATGACGACAGCGATGTTTGGGCAATTACAAATCCTGAAAAGCTGTTTTTACCGAAAGGAAATTTAAGCTCTAAATATATTTTTGCAAAGAATAATATTTTCCTTGCTTATCCAAAGAACTATAATCATTTTGTGAATTATTATAAAGAAACGTACCAACATGGAGGGATTTCTCTTGAAGAGTGTATCATTCCATTCAGTATTTTAGAACCCAAGTAGTTTTCATAGTTTGACTTCGGGTTGTGAGGGGCGGAAAAAATCTTTGATTTTTTCCGCTTCTTTTTTATTAATACTTTTGAATCATGAAATTAATCACTTATAACGTCAACGGAATCCGTGCTGCATTTACCAAAGATTTTTTAGGCTGGCTGAAAACGGCGGATCCGGATATTATCTGTATTCAGGAGAGTAAAGCAGGAAACGACCAGATCGATATTGAAAGTTTAGAAAAACTGGGATATCACAGTTACTGGCATTCCGCGGTGAGAAAAGGCTACAGTGGCGTCGGAATTGCGTCTAAAACAAAGCCTAATCATGTAGAATATGGCTGCGGTATTGAAAGCTATGATAACGAGGGAAGAATCATTCGTGCAGATTTTGACGAATTTTCTGCCATTTCAGTGTATGTTCCTTCTGCTTCAAATATCGAACGGCTGGATTTTAAAATGCAGTTCTGCCATGATTTTTTAGAGTACATTAAAAATTTAAAGAAAGAAATTCCGAATCTGATCATTTCAGGAGATTTTAATATCTGTCATGAAGCGATAGATATCCATAATCCGAAAGGTTTACAAAATGTTTCCGGTTTTTTACCGATGGAAAGAGAATGGATGACGAATTTTATCAACGAATGCGAACTGATCGACAGTTTCAGGTTTTTTAATAATGAGCCCGACCATTATACATGGTGGAGTTACAGGCAGAATTCAAGGGAAAGAAATAAGGGATGGAGACTGGATTATAATTTCACTTCCTACAGTTTGAAAGATAAGCTCACAAGAGCTGTTATTCTGAAAGAAGCCGTGCATTCTGATCATTGCCCTGCTTTGGTAGAATTAAGCCTTTAAAACAAAGCAAAAAGCCAACTGAGTCAGTTGGCTTTTTAAAATTTAAAATCATAAATTTTAGTCGACAATTTCATATTCCACCGGAATTGTACCTCTGTCGGTATCTCCGATTTCATCGAACGCTGCTTTAGACATATCTAAAGCTCTTGATGAATGGTAAGGTCCTCTATCATTTACTTTCACTATTACCTCTTTACCATTGTTAAGGTTCGTTACCTTAATGTTTGTTCCAAATGGAAGCGTTCTGTTGGCTGCGGTGAACTTTGCATTATCAAAGATCTCTCCGCTTGCTGTTTTTCTACCGTTAAATTTATCGTGGTAGTACGATGCATAACTTGTTTTTTTCGCATCTATGGCATTCATTTTGAAAGAATAAATACCAAGGGTTGAAATCATCATTATGATTACGAGAATGAATCTTTTCATCATTTTGAAATTTTATTGGTTTTGACTGGGGCAAATCTATAAGGAATCTTTTAATACACCTATTTTATTTGTTAACAAGTGTTAATAAAAATAAAATTTTATGTTAATATTTTTCTTAACTCCCTATGAACAGGCGATTTAGACGCTATTGTTAAAAAGTGTTAAAAAATAATGTTAAAAGTTAACAATTTTAACTAAATCATTCAGATTAAGACATTTTTAACACAAACATTTCTCTATTAATCAATAAGTTAATGAATTTTATAATTTAAATTTTTTTAGCCTAAATTTATAGGAGTCCTTAGCTTACAACTAATTTGCCTGATATTAATAAAGAAGGTTATAAGTTACGTTTAAAATAGCTCGGATTTTAATGTAAAAGATCAAAAACCAAATAAAAAAACAACCTTCAGATTTAATTGATTGTATTAGAATTTAGATGGATATAAGGATTAGACAAATCAAAATTGATAATGACCAATATTTTATAAAGATTATTCGTTTATATTTTGTATTGCATCTGCATCAACTTTACATTATATAAATAAAAAACACATACGAAATCAAGCAAGATTAAATTGTCCTTTGTAAAAGAAATAAACTTTACAAAAATTAAAAAACCAATGAGAATGCTCTCATTGGTTTTTATATATTGTTGTCATTCAAATCTTATTTGAAATATTCAATTATATAGTCATAAGTATCTGCCGGATAAACTACAGACATACTTTGAGATCCTGTAACCGCAGCACCGGTAGTAGAATCATAAGAATATAATTCTTTAGAGAATACCACTTTATTACCCGTTGAAGCTTTTTTGAAGATTGTAATTCCGTACATAGAAGTAAGACCAGTTGGAACAGCTAACGTTACAGCTGTTGAGCTTCCTGTAGTAGTAAATTGTCCTTTATACGCATAAACCTGATTACCATCAACTAATGTATTTGTTGCAACACCTGCAGCAGCATTGTTTACAGCATTGAATTTAGCAGAAGCAGCCCCTAATGGCAACCATCTTCCGTTTGCAACACTGGTAGATTGACCAGGATTAGAAAAGTAATAGAATCCCGGAGTTACAGCCACCTGAACGCCTTGTCCGGTAACCGTGTTACCAGTACCGCTATTATAGACAATCATTCCATCAAAAGCAGTCGGAAAGGTTATACCATCTAAATTTGTTGTTCTAAATGTCCAAGTTGTTAAATTGGTAGTAGGAAAATATAATCCTTTTCCTACGTTATTAGCTGTACCTGTAGATGCAGTATCAAAATTAGTAGAAGCGTCAAAAAATGGATTTTCTCCAGTGATATTATTGGCTACAATACCATTGCTAGCTACCTGAGCAGATGCAGAGTTTAAACCAAATACTGTAAGGGAAACTCCTAATAAGGCTCTAAATATATTATTTTTCATTGCTTGTTGTATTAAAATATTAATGTATTATCTACTTGCGCTATTCCACCAGTTAGTTCCATCTGAAATAAACATAGCGGCAGAACCTCCGGCTAAGTTAGGGAAATTCACCGGCCATGCAACACCATTCGCGTTTGTAGGAGCTACTGCACCCCCCGTATTATTTCTAATCATAAGAACCCTACCAGTATTTGCTCCTGTCGGGCTTGGTAATGCAAGCTGTCCGGTAATAGCATTATTTGTAATAATAACTAAATAGTCATTAGAATTCCAGTCTACGTTAGAAGAACCTGAATATGTTCTTACACTGGTAGCGTATACAGCACCTTGTGTCTGGAAATTACCATTCACTATTGTTTTTGCTGTTCCTGTAGAAAAAGTTAAATTATTATTGTTTTGTGTTACAGTTCTATTTGCTGCCAAAGTACCATCATTAAGATAAATACTTGTATCAGTAGCAGAACCACCACCACCAACAGCAACCCAAACAGAGTTTGGTGCATCATAGTAATAGAATCCGGTAGCCGTAATATTTACTGCTTTTCCAGTAGCAGACCCATCAGCAATTGAGGAAACAAATGCCAATGCTCCGTTTTGGGTGGCAGTATACACTGCATCTTTTCCCTGTAACTGACCTCTTGTTAAACGAGGGACCAATAATGCGTCCGGCTTAGTTGCGTCAGCAGGAGCACCTACAACATCCAAAGTCGCAGCGGGAGTAGTTGTATTAATCCCCACTCTTCCTTGCTGAGCCTGAGCGATCGCTACAAATCCGACTAACATAGTCGCTGTTAATAAAAATTTTTTCATAAGTTTTTAAAGATTTTAAATTACATTTTAACCAATGAGTGCATTGTTAAATCAGGATACCATACCCAATTTGTGCATTCATTAATATAAATAAATATTTTTAATTATATAATTTCAAAAAATTATTTTCACATTTCACAAGAGTCTAATTTTTAGCTCAATAGTTATGTAAAATCTCTTTATTTCGCAAAGTTAATATTTTTAAAATTAATTTTCATAACAATACATAAAAAAGTTTTAACATTTTAATTTTCAAAAATAAAATAATATTGAAAATCAAACAATTAAATTCTATGCAAGCAATGTTTTATTAATGTTAATTTTTATTAATCATTGAATAACATTGTATTAATGAAAACAATATACGATTTTTTTTACTAAAAAATCAAACAATTGGGAATAATTTTAAATTAATTCGCCATACAGATCAAATTCCTCAGCAGAGGTAATTTTTACTTCTGCAAAATCACCGATGGAAATGTATGTATCTTCAGCAGAAACCAATACTGTGTTGTCTACATCGGGAGAATCATATTCGGTTCTTCCGATGAAATAATTTCCCTCTTTTCTGTCGAAAATACATTTATATACATTGCCAATTTTCTCCTGATTTTTCTCCCATGAAATCTGAGACTGGATTTCCATAATTTCTTCCACTCTCGCTTCTTTCACTTCCTGCGGAACATCATCTTCCAGAACATATGCTCCTGTATTTTCTTCGTGAGAATAAGTAAAACAACCCAATCTGTCAAATCTCTGTTCTCTTACCCAGTCTTTCAGCTCATTGAAAATTTCCTGAGTTTCTCCGGGATAACCAACGATCAGCGTTGTTCTAATCGCCATATCCGGAACTTTTTCTCTGAATTTTCCAAGAAGAGCATCCGTTTTTTCGTGAGTAGTCCCTCTCTTCATCGATTTTAGTAAATCTGAATTGATGTGCTGAAGAGGAATATCTATATAGTTGCAAACTTTCGGTTCTTCTCTGATGATATCCAGAACATCTTCCGGAAATCCGCTTGGAAAAGCATAATGAAGACGAATCCATTCAATTCCCTCCACTTTTACCAATTCTTTTAAAAGATCTCCAAGTGCTCGTTTTTTATAAATATCTAAACCATAATAAGTAAGATCCTGCGCAATCAAAATCAGTTCTTTGGTTCCTTTTTTTGCCAATTTCTGGGCTTCCGTAACCAATTTTTCGATAGGTGTAGAAACGTGACCTCCTCTCATGAGAGGAATTGCACAGAATGAACAAGGTCTGTCGCAGCCTTCGGAAATTTTTAAGTATGCGTAATGTTTTGGAGTGGTGGTAAGTCTTTCCCCAACCAATTCGTGTTTATAATCTGCTCCTAAATGTTTTAATAAAACAGGAAGATCTCTAGTCCCGAAATATTGATCTACATCCGGAATTTCTCTTACCAGATCCGGCTTATATCTTTCCGAAAGACATCCTGTTACAAAAACTTTCTCAACTTCTCCCCTGTTTTTTGCCTCAACATAGTCGAGAATCGTGTTGATGGATTCTTCTTTTGCATTGTCTATAAATCCGCAGGTATTAATTACAACAATGTCTCCTTTGTTTTCATGAACCACTTCTTTGCCATTGGCTTTAAGCTGGCTCATTAAAACTTCAGAATCATATACATTTTTGGAACAACCCAACGTTACTACATTTATTTTTTTCTTCCCTACAGATTTTGTACGCATCTTTTTGATTTTGAGTTTGCAAAGATACAAAATATTGAAGAGTCTGTATTAAAAAAATAAAAACCACTTCAATAAGTGGCTTTTAGTATATTTAAAAATTCTTTTCTTTAAAGCTTGCTGCATTTTCATCCTTTTCAGAAAGTACGGCTTCACTGTCGGAAATTTTCCAGTCGATATTCAGATCCGGATCGTTGTATTTTACACATCCTTCTGATTCTTTATTGTAAAAATTATCGCATTTATATGAGAAAACGGCAGTTTCGCTTAAAACAGAAAATCCATGTCCAAAACCTCTTGGAATATAAAGCTGTGTTTTATTTTCCGCTGTAAGCTCAATCCCAAACCATTTTCCAAATGTAGGTGAATCTTCTCTAAGATCTACGGCTACATCCCAAACTTTTCCCTCAAGACAAGAAACCAGTTTTGCCTGTGCGTGTTCTCCTTTCTGTAAATGAAGACCTCTCAAAACGCCGTAAGAAGATTTAGAAATGTTATCCTGAACAAAATGACCGTTCATTCCGGTAAGTTCCTCGAATTTCTTTTCATTGAATTTTTCGAAAAAATAGCCTCTGTCGTCTTCGAAAATTGTAGGCTCTATAATGTAACAGTCCTTTAAAGGGGTTTCTTTTATTTTCATTCTTTAAATTATATGCAATGTAAATTATAATACTAATCTTATCTGGTAAAAATTTTAAAAAAAGTCTGAAATAAAATCCGTACATCAGTCATTAAAGACATATTATCCAAATATTGAAGATTCATTTTTACCTTATCCGGAAACAATACTTCATCATTGTACTTTAAAGGATTTTCATACTGTCTAAGTATCTGTTCTTCATTACCATACTTAATACTAGCTTCGGATGTTAGTCCTGGTTTCAGTTCCAGAATTCTTCTCAAATCTCCTTTTAAATTATCATAATATCCTTCTATATCAGGACGCGGTCCAACAAAACTCATCTCTCCCTTTAGAATATTGAAAAGTTGCGGAAACTCGTCAAGTTTATATTTCCTAAGTAACAATCCTGTATTGGAAGATACTTTTTTACGATCATGAATTGTCTTGAATTTATAAATTGTAAATATTTTACCGTACTGTCCAACTCTTTTCTGAAAAAAAATCCCATTAGACTGTGTATCTACACTCGCTATAATAAATAATATAATTAATAAAGGTAAAAAAAGAACGATTAAAAAAATCGATAAAATAAAATCGATATACTTCTTTAAATACCTATACCTCCTATTCATTATTTAATATTATTCTCCGAAAAAACTATGAATTACCCCGGCAATTCTTTCTCTCTCTTCTGTGGTAAGATTGGATCCTGAAGGGAGACAAAGTCCGTCATTAAATAACTTTTCAGAAGTACTACCACCATAAAATGGGCAGCTTTCAAATACAGGCTGAAGATGCATTGGCTTCCAGAGTGGTCTGGATTCTATATTATCTTCCAGAAATGCCATTCTAAGATCCTCTCTGCTCTTCCCTGTTATCTGTTTATTCACTGTAATTGCAGAGAGCCAGTGATTAGAATAAAAATCTGAAGATGGTTCTGAAAAAACCTTTATCCCGTCAATATTTTTAAAAATTTCTTTATAGAATTCGTGCATAGAACGTCGTGCCGCCACTCTCTGTTTCAAAACTTCCATCTGTCCTCTTCCTATTCCCGCAACAATATTACTCATCCTATAGTTATAACCTATGTATGAATGCTGATAATGAGGAGCATTATCTCTTGCCTGTGTAGAAAGAAATACAGCTTTATCTTTATCTTCCTGACTGTTGCAGACCAAAGCTCCTCCTCCGGAAGTAGTAATAATTTTATTTCCATTAAAGCTTAAAATACCGAAACGTCCAAACGTACCACAAGCCTGACCTTTATACACAGAGCCTAAAGCTTCCGCAGCATCTTCGATAACATCAATTTCAAATTCATTGGCAATGGAAATAATACCATCCATTTTTGCGGGCATTCCGTATAGATGTACAATGATGATGGCCTTTGGTTTTTTTCCTTTCTGAATTCTTTCGCTAATAGTTTGCCTAAGACCTGCGGGACACATATTCCAGGTTTCAGGTTCACTGTCTACGAATACAGGAGTTGCTCCGCAATACGCAATCGGATTTGCTGAAGCAGAAAACGTCATTGATTGACAGATAACTTCATCGCCAGGTTGAACACCACATTGGATGAGAGCCAGATGTAGCGCAGCCGTTCCGGATGATAATGCTGCAACTTTAACATCTTCTCCCAAAAAATTTTCAAGATCTTCTTCAAAACCATTTACATTCGGTCCTAAAGGAGCTACCCAGTTTTCGGCAAAAGCCTCACTAATATATTTTTGCTCATTACCTCCCATATGCGGAGAAGAAAGCCAGATTTTACTATTCATAATTTATTCATGAAATTTTATTGGTTTTGCAGGAATTCCAACTGCCGTACAGTTTGCAGGGATATTTTTTGCTACAACGGCTCCTGCTCCTATAATCGAGTTTTCACCAATTTCCAAAAGATTAATGATTTTAGCTCCAGTTCCAACATAAACATTTTCATTGATAACAACTTCTCCAGAAATATTTACTGTCGGCATAAAAGAGGAAAAATTTTTAATTTGCGTATCGTGCCCGACGGTACAAGCCAGATTCAGAATCACAAAATCTTCAATAATTATGTCGACTGTAATAATAGACCCTGCACAGATGATATTTCCTTTTCCCAACACTACATTATCCTTCCCTATTATTACAGAAGGATGGATTAAATTAGGAAATTCAATATTTTGATTTTTAATTGTATTCAGTATTTTTTTCTTTGTTAATGGATCTCCTATTGCGATTGCTAAGGATAAGTGTTGAGTAAAAGAATTTATATTTTCTATTTTTCCCAAATACGGAATGCCATTAATGAATTCCTGATGTTCTTTATCATCATAAAAACCTATGATTTCATATTCAGGGCTTTTTTCATTAATTTGATCAATAAGCATTTTTACTTCTCTACCAAAACCTCCTGCACCTATTATTGCTATCTTTTTCATATATTTTTTATTGAATTGTTACAAAATAATTTGACGCTCAACAATGAACGCTTCAGCCCTTTCCACTCCGATTGTAGCTCCTCTATACATCGCAAGAGCTCGGAAAGTTTCCAATGAACGTGAATGCGGAAACTGCTTAATTTGCGATTTAAAAAATTTCATTGCTTCAGTCTTTTTATCAAATACATCAGTAACATCTACAAAATGATTTGGGACAAATGCTTTTTCCTGCATAGGAGTCCATTCGGTTTCGGAAAGAGTTTCATAACAATAAATGTTTAAAACTTTATGATCTTCTCCCTGAGGTCTTGCAGAAACCAGTGATGCTCTATAGACCGCTTTATGGTCCTGATGCATATCACCTGGGTGAGGAAGATACAGATGGGTGGGTCTTATCTTCTGAATTATCATTGAAATTTCTAAAGATATTTTAAATTCGGGGAAGGCATTTAAAGCGGGAGCTGGAAATTCAAGAAAAATAGTTTCTTTCACCCCTAAAAAATGATGTGCAGAAACGGCTTCTTCTCTTACTTTATCAATCGATGACTGAGCATAAAATTCAGGTGCACCTACTGCTGCATTAGTTACCACTACGATTGTTACCTCATCACCCGACTCTATATGCTTTGCGATCGTAGCACCACAACCAATGATCTCATCATCAGGATGGGGGGCTATTACAATAACTCTATTCATTTGTAATCTCTTTTAGTTTTATTTTCATTCTGAATATTTCGTCTTCAATAATATAGCCTAATTTAGAACCAACACATATCTCCTTCGGAGAATCATTGGTAAATTCATATTCTTCAATCCACAAAAGACCATCACCAGTCTGTATAAGCAGATGATTATTGTTATTCTTCAACAAAACCCTTCCAATCACTCCTTTAAAATTAAGCTCCCTTTCTATCCTACAGGTCCATATTCTCAATTTCTTATCGTTCCAGTAGGTATATGCTCCAGGATGGGGTTTATCAGACGCTTTAATAAGACGATTAATATAAACCGCATGATCATTCCAGTTAATATGCCCGTCTTCTTCTTTTCTCACCCCGTAATAGGAAGCGAGATGCTCCGTCTGAGGAACCGGATTCCACAATCCTTTTTTCAGATCCGGAAGCCATTGGTCTAAAGCAATATCTATATGATCTAGAATTTTACGCTCAACCGTTTGTGCAGAATCATCTTCTTCCACTTTAAAAATAGACTGGATAAATACAGGACCATCATCTGCACCGCTTCCCATGAGAAAAAAAGTTGCAGATCCGTAGGACTGTTCAAGCGTAATCCATGACAAAGGTGCCCTGCCTCTCCCCAGAGGTAACTGTGTGGGATGAAAACCTATACAGCCTAATTTACCGACCGAAAACCAGATATCACTTAACAATTGAGAAAATCCGACAGCAAAAATAACATCCGGCTTTTTTTCAGATGCCCAGCTTAGGTTTTCCTCATCATTTATTTTGGTAAAGCCCTTATAATGAAGATTAAACTGTGCCGACAGATCCTGCAAATCTGCCCATCCCGAAACCTTATCTTTATTCTTGGGCTCATGTCCTAAAATGCCGACTACTTCCATATCGTGCTTCATAAGACTTTTTATGATGTGTACGGTAGAATTTACGGCTCCTATAACCAGTATTTTATACATTGGGTTTTTTTAAATATTTATCTTCTCCATAAAGAAGTATCAAAAATGTTTTGCCTATGATTTTTAAATCCAGAATAAAACTTTGATTTTCCCCATATTCTCTGTCGTATTTCCATCGTTCCTCCCAGGATAAATGAATGTTTCCGTTTACCTGTGACAATCCAGTTAACCCTGGAACAACTTCAATACGTTTCTTACCGTCTTCGTTAAAATCTTTCAACTGTGACGGAAGACAAGGACGGGGGCCAACGATAGACATATCTCCTTTCAGAACATTGATGATCTGGGGCAGTTCGTCTATCTTGAAACGCCTGAGATAAAATCCCACTTTTGTAACATCCACATCATTTTTAAAGATCTCTCTGTCCGGAACTCTCTTCCTGTCGTACATGGTTCTTATCTTATAAATTCTGAATATCTTTCCCTTATAGCCAAGCCTTTCCTGAAAAAAGAAAAAATTTCCTGAACTATCTATTTTAACTAAAACATAAATAATCAAAAATAACGGCAGCAGAAATATAATGATGCTTAAAGCTACCAGAATATCTAAAAATCTTTTAAAAAATAATTTATACATGTATATGCAAATCAACAATTTGTATGTTACAAAAGAAATAAGATCCTTTCATTTCTATTTTTTTACTTCACCAAATTTATAATTTTACGATAAGAATCACTCACCAGAAAATCCTTTTTCAGAAATTTCCGGCTGTTTTCTCTCATTTCTTCGAATATTTCTTCATCCATTGATACAAATTCATCTATTTTCAGAACCATTTCCTCGATATTGTCTGAATAGACCGAAGCACCGCAGCTGTTATTAACAATATCTGTACCTATATCTGTATTTTTATCTGTTGCTGCGAGCACCGGCATTTTGTTTTCAAGATAAGAAAGCAGTCTTGAAGGATAATTGGGAATTGTGAAATCTTTATGCAAAAATATCATTCCGACATCACATGCCTTAATGAGAATATCATAATCATGCTTAGGCAAAACGGAGAGTAATAGGACATTTTCAGGCTTTACTGTTTCCATCCAGTTTTTTATTTTCATATATTCTGTACCAGAGCCCACAATAATGAAAAATATCCGGTTATCTTCTTTTTTTGCGTCCAGAGTTTGTATAAGGAAATCGATTCCCTGTGGTTTTCCCAAGTTTCCGCCATAAATAAAAACCTTCCTTCCGACAGGGATGTTGTATTTCTTTTTTATTCCGTTATTTTCTTTAGCCGATAATTCTTTAAAACCCCTCAATTCGATGGAATTAGCATTGATTTCCACTTTTGATTCCGGAATAAAAGTATTGTGTTTCAGGAGAAAATTGATATTGGCTTTAGACATACATCCTATTTTATCCGAAATGCTGTATAGATCTTTTTCCTTTTTCCTGAAATATCTGTATAGTATTCCTTTATTAGAAATAAGCTTCATATCTACGGCATTTTGGGGAAAAATATCTTTCAGCAAAAGGTATGTTTTTGCTCCGTCTCTATTTTTAATGAATTTTATAATTTTTGTAAAAGTAATGGGTGGTGTTGAATAAATAATCAAATCAAACTTTACGTCTGAAAAATATTTATTAATCGCTTTAAAAAAGAGTCTTTCAATCAATAAAGTTGAAATTCCTTTTTCAACAAAGTTAGTTTTTTGAATATTAAGAGTTCTTACATTCAGAAATTTTGTATTGCCTTCATTTTTTACAATAGTCTTCAAATTTTCACGCCTTTCAGAAGGAGAAACAATATAAAGAAGATGACCGTGAACCGAAAATTCGCGCATCAGATCATGATAAATACCACTTTTATTTAGTGTATCTATTTTAGCTAATGTAAGAAATAGTATATTCATTATTTTTTGCTCCAAACAACTCTGTTAACGTAATCCGTATAACTCAGAATAATTCTTACCATTTTTTCTGAAACATTCGGCATTAAATAATCTGAAACCGGTCTGTAATTTCTTTCTGTTCCTACTTTCTGCTGCTGAAGCTGCGTTAGTCCCTGTAAGATTCTCTCCGGAGATAAACCCACCATCATTACGGATGCTTCTTCCATTGCTTCCGGTCTTTCGTGCGCGTCTCTGATATTCAAAGCGCGGAAATTTAAGATAGAAGACTCCTCTGAAATAGTTCCTGAATCTGATAAAACAGCATAACTTCTCATCTGTAACGCATTATAATCATGGAATCCGAGCGGTTTTAAGAACTGAATTTCCGATCTTACCTCAACCTGCTTTTTATCGATCATGTTTCTGGTTCTCGGATGTGTAGAAACAATGATCGGATAGCCAAATTTTTCTGCAATGGCATTTAAACTTTCTATTAATCCGTTGAAGTTTTTCTCAGAATTAATATTTTCCTCTCTGTGGGATGATACCACAAAATATTTTCCTTCTTCTAAATTCAGACGGCTTAAAACATCCGAACTTTCAATCTGAGGAAGATAATGATTCAGCACTTCAAACATAGGAGAACCCGTTTTGATGATTCTGTCTGCAGGAAGACCTTCTCTTAAAAGATATTCTCTTGCGATATCTGAATACGTTAAATTGATATCCGACGTATGATCTACAATTTTTCTGTTGGTTTCTTCCGGAACTCTCTGATCGAAACATCTGTTTCCTGCTTCCATATGGAAAATAGGGATCTGTCTTTTCTTGGCAGGAATGGCACAAAGACAAGAGTTGGTATCTCCCAAAACCAAAAATGCTTCAGGCTGCAATTCTTCCAGCAAAGGATCTATTTTAATTAAAATATTCCCAACCGTTTCTGTTGCTGTTTTACCTGCTGCTTCCAGAAAATAATCAGGTTTGCGAAGTCCCAAATCTTCAAAAAAGATCTGGTTCAGCTCGTAATCGTAGTTTTGACCTGTATGGACGATAATATGTTCAACGGCTTCGGAAGCATCCAAAGCTGATAATACTCTTGATAGTCTAATGATTTCCGGTCGTGTTCCTACAACCGTCATTACTTTTAGTTTTTTCATTGTATTTTTTTGCCTTTGCAAAGATAAATTTTAATGTTTGTTTATTGGAGAAGCCAGTGAAGTTTATAATTAAATATTATTAAACTTCTACAAAATAGGTATCTGAATCTTCCGGATTAAAGGGTTCATTGATCCAGAAAATGGTGTACAGTTCTTCTTCTCCGATGTTTTTAATATTGTGGGTATACCAAATCGGCATATCTACATAAGCGGGTTCGTTTCCGTCTAAATAAAAATCCAGAACCTCATCGCTGTCTATTTTTCTTAATTGAATAAGAGCTTTGCCTTTAATTACCGCAAATCTTTCGATTTTTCTTGTATGAAAATGGTTTCCTCTGGTAATTCCCGGAACCGTAGTGGAGAAAGAACATTGTCCGCCGATTCCCAAACGAATTACTTCCACAAAAGCTCCTCTCGGATCGGTGTGCTGTGTAAATTTTACGGGATAATGATCTTTAATACCAAAATAGCAACGGAATGTATTGAAAAGATTGAGATCGAATTTCGTTTCCAACACCGGAATTTCTCCACTATCAAAATAAAGTTTTTTGTAATTTTCAAGTTTAGCTAAAACTTCAGATACTTTATTTACGGATGTGTGAGGAACTTCGTATAATTCATTGGTTTCTGCAACTTCAATCTGATTGATGATTTCCTGAACAAGTTCTCCGACATAGATCAGTTTTACTTCTCCGTCATTATCAATCACAGGATTTTCGCCGTGGGTAAGTTTATGACAGAATGTTGCGATGAAAGAATTGTAATTCGGTTTTCCAAAAGGTCCGAAAACGTTCGGAATAATCATTCCCGTAAATTTGCCTCCATTATTTTTTGCCCAGTCTGCGAATAGTTCTCTGCCTTCTTTTTTAGATTTACCGTACAGATTATCCTTTTCTTCCTGAGAAGATGAAGAGAAAAGAACGTGTGCTTTTGATCCTGTTCTCTGTAAAGAGTCTGTCAGTTTTTTAACAAGCTCTACATTATTATTGAAGATTACTTCCGGATCGGGATGACGATTCATGGCTGCAAGATGTACAATGACATCACATTGCTTCACAAAGTCGTCCAGTTTTTCAGCAGAGTCGAAAAAATCTCTTTCGAAAGAAATTCTTTCAAATTTTTCTGGCTGTAAGCCCAAAGTGTTATATAAATGCGAACCAACGAAGCCGTTTTGTCCGGTAATTCCTACTTTTTTCATTGTTATACTTTTTCAAAATACTCTGAGGGAAAGCGATAATCGTCCTGTAATTCTCCAAAATAATGATCTACCATAACCAAAAGTTTTGATCCTATTTCTTTTGATTGAATACTGCTTATATATCCTTTAGGCATATGCAAAATATCAAGTTTATCCGAGGTGAGTTCAAATTCTTTAGTTTCAAGTGATTTTGATGGATTTTTCCAATTGTCAACTTTTATTAACTTTACTGTAAAGCTTCCCTGAACAGATGAAAACCAACGCTGTTCAATTTTATGACCTATCCAACCGCGTATAAAATATGTTTCATTATTTTCAATAATATAGATTCTCTTCACTAATGAAGCATCAAAAGTATTATTGAAAAAGAGATTTCCTCTCTCATCCGAATATTTTTCTCCTGCAATGATTTGCGGTGAATTCATATTTTAATCGGGATATTGCATTATATCTTCTCCTAAAACCTCTTTTCTGATTAAAGGAAGTTTTAATAATAGCTTTTTCATTCCTTCAACATCTTCCTGTTTTGTATTATGAGAATGGTAGTCTTCTATTTTGGAAATATCTTCTACCCCTTCTGAAAAATACTGTGCGTAATTAAGATCTCGGTTATCGGCAGGAATTCTGTAAAAATCGCCCATATCTTCTGCTTTGAGCATTTCCTCACGCGTACAAAGGGTTTCGTATAGTTTTTCACCATGTCTCGTCCCGATTACTTTTACCGGATTATCGGCTTTAAACATTTCTTTTAAAGCCTGAGCAAGGTCTCCAATGGTTCCTGCAGGAGCTTTATTAACAAAAAGGTCTCCGGAATTTCCGTGTTCAAAAGCAAAAAGAACCAAATCTACTGCTTCCTCCAATGACATTAAGAATCTTGTCATATTCGGATCTGTAATGGTAATGGATTCACCATTTTTAATCTGTTTTACAAATAATGGAATTACCGATCCTCTGGAAGCCATTACGTTTCCATATCTGGTAAGGCAAACCGTTGTATTTTCCAGATTACGTGATGCGGCAACTGCTACTTTTTCCATCATTGCTTTGGAAATTCCCATTGCATTGATAGGATATGCTGCTTTGTCTGTACTTAGACAGATTACTTTTTTCACATTATTTTTTGCAGCGGCATCGATTACGTTTTGAGTTCCTTCCACATTGGTTTTTACAGCCTGCATTGGAAAGAATTCGCAGGAAGGAACCTGCTTTAAAGCTGCGGCATGAAATACATAGTCTACTCCTCTCATTGCAGGTTCTACACTTCTGTAATCTCTTACATCCCCGATATAGAATTTCAGTTTATCGCTTCTAAACTGGTTTCTCATATCATCCTGCTTTTTCTCGTCACGGGAAAAAATACGGATTTCTCTGAAATGGTCTGTATTGATGAATTTTCTTAAAACAGCGGTTCCGAATGAACCTGTTCCACCTGTGATAAGAAGGACTTTATTCTGTATTTCCATAATTTATATTTTTAATGCAGTAACGAAATTAATGTGTCGATTTTATTCGTTACCTTAGACTCTGAGTTTATTGTATTTTTTTGCAAAGATAGTGATAATGCTTCAGTAATTGAATCTACTTCCAAAGGATTAAAAACAAAACTGGGTTTGCAGACAGCATAAGTATAAGGTAAATCTGCACCAATAACCTTACATCCATTTTCTATAGCTTCTACCAAGCCTAAGCCAAAGCTTTCTGTAAGTGAAGGATATATATGATATTCTGATTCTTTGTATAACTTGCGCAACGCATTCCGATCTATAAACCCAATATTTTCTATAGGATATCCTTTATCTTTTTTTATATTAATTAAATTTAATATGTCAGCAGCATGGTCAGGAATGGTTAAAATTAGTTTTCCTTTTTTGTGTTGATCATAAAATTTTGTGAATGCATCCATTAATCTCAGATGATTTTTGTGCCGGGTTACATTACTCACATAAATATACTGATGCTCTTTTCTGATATTTTGATTGATCTGCATACCAAAGGGCGGATAAAATGGCATCACCAGAATGTTATTTTCCCGGATGTCATATTTTTTTGACAGTTTTTCTTTAACTAAATCTGTCTGGACAATCCAGTAGTCCGTATTTTTTCTGAAAGCATTCAGAACACGGGTTTTGATATAGTATATTTTTTTGCTGATAAAAGGTATTTCTTTCGGAAGCTCAAGAAATAAGAGCTGATGAAAATAGGTATATACTTTGGCTGAAGTTCTGATATTAGGTGGAAGATTTCCAAAACACAGTATCGCTGAAAATTTATTTTTATTTTCTCTATAGAATTTTCTTCTTTTGAATAACGAAGCTTGTAGATAAGTTACTTTATTCTTAAGTTTCAGACTATGGTTTTCATTCTGGATACGCTCATCCAAAAGATAAAAAATTTCTTTGCTGGTTTTTTCCAATTCTTCAATAAGATAGTCCAGTAAAACTTTCCCACCGCTGTTGTTAATATATAATGCGTCAATAAGAATCATTTATTTGCAAGGATTTTTTTATATAATTCTGTATATTGTTCCACCACCCAATCAGGAGTATAATTTTTTACATTTTCCTGCCCCCTGATGACTAATTCTCTACGTAGATCCTCTTCATTGGCAATTCTTAACACTGCATTTCTTATTTCTTCTGTATGATGAGGATTTACTAATAAGGCTCCTTTTCCTGCAACATCTTTCATAGGTGAAAGATCTGAAGTGATAACCATGCAGTTCCTTGCTTGGGCTTCAAGAATTGGCAGACCAAATCCTTCGTAGGTAGACGGGAAGCATAATACATTGCTTTCATCATACAATTCTCGAAGTTTTTCATCTGAAATATTGATATAATTGCTGAAATCATACTGGTAGTCCTCTAACAACCTACTCTGTCTTTCGTTCAGTCTTCCCACTATGGATAATGCAATGTTGAGATCTTTACAAGCTTCTAAAACTTTTTCAATATTCTTATTTTCCCTCGTCCCTACAATAAGGAGTTTCATTTTACTGAAATCCTTAAATTTTATGGGTAAGATATCTACCGTAATACAGTTAGGAATAACCTTAATTTTACTTGCCACAGAAGGCAGAAGCCAAGAGATTTCCTTTTTGGTTTTTTCAGAAATAACGGTAATGTATCTTAATTTTTTTAAAGGCAGATAAATCCAAAGTAAATAATATAATTTTTTTTTCAATCCGGTATGCTGATAATATCCTGAAAGATCATGAACCGTTAAAAGAGTTTTTCTAGAATCTAAAGCTAATGAAGACCAGTGTATGTCTCCTGTGATATGATTAATTTCTCCCTGATTTTTTTTAAAATACATCAGAGTCTTTAGCATCTCTGAAAGTTTAAAAGGATTTACAAACACACTGTACGCAACTCCTTTCCTTGATAATTCCTTTTTTATTACGGAAAAAAGCTTCTCTATACTTACTTGCCCATCTGCGGGATTTCTTTCAAAAAAGTGAATTTTCATAATTAAAATGTGAAGAATATAGTCTTGTAAGGCAAAAATAATTCCGGATAGTTTATAATACCTTTATAAGCTAAAATAAAAAAAAGAATGAACAAAGCCGAAACATATGTATACTTTTTTTCTTTAACAAAGATTGTTATTAAAATTGAATAAAAAAACACTTCAAAGATAATAAAATAAATACTTATCCTTGAAATTATAAAGGTAAAATCGAATGACAGTATGATGTAAGCAAAAAGGGAGAAGAATAGTACATTCAGAATAAATTCCAGATGATTGGTTTTTACTGAGCGGTTTAATACATCCCGGTATAAGAAAAATAAAACAACTGGTAAAATCCTTCTACAAATCCCTGAAATAAAAACGATTACTGAAATACTGTTCTGATGAGCAATAGATAGATACCCAAAGTACCTTTCAGAAAAGGCTTTGGGTAAAAGCAATATTACTTTTTCACTAAGTAAAGAATTCATACCGCTGAGTTGGGCAAAAACTGCAAATCCAATTAAATAAAGCCAATATTTATATCTAATATTATTGGTAAATATGATATAAATAAGACAGACGATTATTGTACGGTGAAACATTGATGCTAAAAACACAAACAAAATAAACCACAATTTCTTGTGCTCTAAAAAATATACTGTTGCAAAAAACATAATGGATAATGCCATTAATTGCCGTGTACTTCCCATTAACCCGATACTTAAACAAAAGAAAATAAATATAAACAGTATAGAATCCAGAGATGCTTTCTTAATAGAGAAATAATATAGTAAAAAGACTATTGCATAATAAACTGCATTGAAAGTATAAAAGGAAAGATGCATATAGTCTCTAAAAAAAATAATCAAAAGGTTGTAACCAAGCTCAAATCTGTTAGTCTCGATCTTACTCTCTTTAATATTACTAAAGTTACTATAGTAAATATAAAAATCTGTCCCGCTTTCCCATCTGAAACTCTCTAAAAACCACCAAAAGACTAATAAGAAAATAAATACAAGGTTTTTCTGCATTAAGCTGAGTTTATTTTCTGTCAGGAAAAAAAACAATACCATGAATACAAAAAGAAGTATCATTTGTCCTTATTTAATTTATTAAAAATCTACTCTTCGATATTCTTCATTATAAAATATCCCTTTATACGGATTAAAGATATCTTTATATACACTTATAGATTGGTTAAAATTGATGATAGCAATTACAAATAAAGGAAAAATCATCATCATTCTTTTTTTCTTATCATCTACTAATAATAAAAGAAAGCCTAGAAGCAAAGGCTCCATCGCATTAAAGTACATACTTCCCCGGCTTACCATTACCAACAAAGATTTACCAAAGATAAAATAGAAAAGTATTCCTAGGAAGTATCCGTTAAAAATTAAGTTATATTGGGGTATTTTCTTTTGCAGATGTTTTCTGGCAATAAAGAAAATAAGTACAAAAGACAATCTTTTAATAAGTCCGAAAGTAGAAAGAATAGCTGTTTCTTCCTGTGCCTGCCTCAGATACATCCCTGCTTTAGTGCTAACATTTTCATTAAAACCTCCTACTAAGCCAAAGAGGTATACAGGCAATGGAGAGTAAGATATTGCAATAGAAGCCACAAGTAAAATTAATAATACACGATCTTTAATTTCACGGTTTATAAAAAAATAAAGGAAAAAAAGTAAAGAAGTAGAATGAAAAAAGTATCCCATTATTACTAATAAAAAATAATAAACATACCTCTTTTCCAATAAAAATTTCAGTGAATATAAACCAAATGCTAATGCTAATAATTGGCGGTTGGTTCCCCAATTTCCCATAAATAAGCAGTAGAATATGAGCAGCGTAATAAAAAAATATTTGGAAAGAAACTCTAACGATTTGAATGTGATAGCATAAAAAACAAATGCATTAAAGAACAAAAAGAGAGAGTATCCGTAAAAATATTTGTAAAAAAAGTGTGTCAACAGGTTATATCCCAAGTCCATTTGGTTGGAATAGCTGAACCATTTATTCTCATTCCTGAAACTTTCATAGTGATCATAATATGAAGGCCAATCCGTACCCGTTTCCCAACGAAGTCCCATCTGCCCAACCAATACTGTAAAACTTAAAAACTTGAGAGTATTTAATATTGTGTGAGCACCCTTTACATCTTTAATATTGAGTTCTATTAAAGAGAAGAATGCTAAGAAAAATATAGTAAAAAAATAAATTTCCATACCTGTCTGTTACTTCGAATCTTTTTTTGGTTCTTCTCTGCCAGCATCTCTAATATTTATATGCACATCCATTTCTTACAACTTCTAAATAATATTAAAATATAACGCGTTATTCACTTCAATATTTGAGAATATTTTAAACAAAATCCTCAGCGAGCAACTTAGCCCTGTTAATATAATTATTGCTGGTATCAATAGTCCTCCTGAATTCTTTTGCTCCTTTTAAGGCTTCCTCATAATTATTTACGATCCAATGCGCTTTTTCTATCATTTCATTTAAAGTTTTGAAATAATAAACATCTTTTTTATCTGCGAACTGATTTTCAAATTCCGGTATAAAAGTTGAAAGCTGGGGAACTCCTGAAAGAGCAATTTCAAAAAATCTTAAATTAGATGAAGGATAATTCAGATGGTCAATTGCATTTAATGCTATTTTACTGTTTGCAGTATAATTTAAAAAAGTATTTAAATCTACCATCTGTTCTACAAGTGTAAGATTTTTTTTATTGTGAAAAGACAGCTTTTTCCAGCCGGTTCCTGCCAGAAAGAATCTGCTTTCGGGAAATTCTTTTAATAACCCGTTGATGGCTTCATAACGTTCTGGTCTGAAAGCTCCCACAAAAGAAAAATCGTATTCTGTTTTCTTTTCCGAGTAAGCATCAAAATCTGCGGATGAAATGGTATCTCCTGCAAAAGGAAGCCATGTGGATTCGATGTCGTTTCTTTTAAAAATATCTACATTTTCTTTTGAATGGGCATATACTTTTGTATAATGTTTTAAATTGGAGAAAACGTTATTCGACATATTTACGATAGAATCTGGCCAATAGAAAATAACATTTTTGCAGATCCTTTTAAAATATTCAATGGTTCCGGGATAAAGCTTCACATTAGTAAATACCATAATTGCAAAAGGAGGTTCTTTAAAAAATTTTTTTGCAACAAAATGGTTAGCTTTTACAATGGCCGGAGTATAATCGGAGTTGAATTTCTGAAGAATTATGAAAGGATAGTATGAATTTATAAGATTCGCAAAATCGATAATCTCCACCTCAAACCCCAGTTTTTCCAAAGCATATTTATAGCTCCTTTCCATACCAAACTTACTCGCTGATCCTATTATATATATTTTTCTCATAAACCATTTTTTTGTATTAAAAATTACATTTTCCGTTAGAAGATATTTCGACTACATCTGTTTTCCAAGCCTGTATCTTCATAAACAAATCTTCGTGCTTATATCTTGTTATCCAAGAAGTAATTGTAAGTTAGGGATAGATTGTTTGAAAAATTGTTTGTGGTAATTATCTTGTCAAAATCAGACTCTATTTTATTGATACTTTCGAACAGTTTAATTACTGATATTTCTACGGTCTCAGGAAAATAATTTACCAGATCAAAGCCATTTTCTTTTCTGTTGACGATTTTATTACTGATATTTTTTACCAGATCATCAATAAATAACAGCTGCAATACCTTATCTCCATCAATAATTTTACTTTCTTTTCCATGGATAACGTTATGGCAGAATGTTGCCACTACAGATACATAATTCGGTTTCATCCCCGGTCCGAATATACTCGGAATTCTAAGGCATAAGAAGTAGTTTTTTTTCTCAAATCCAAGCTTCGTAAGCAAAAATTCATTATATCTTTTGCTGATACCGTAGATGGTTTCTACATAATAATGAATGGAAGAAAAATAAATAAACATCTTATTTTCAAACTTATTTACAAGTAAAAATAATTTCTGAGCATAATAAATATTATACATAAAAAAATCATTCTCAGAATCTGATCTGGACACTCCTGCAGCATTTATAATGATATCGGCTTGTTCTATTTTTTTTAACAAAACAGTTTCATCTTCATTAATTTTTGCAGTATCAACTTCACTATTTACCGAAAAAAAATTAACTAAATTTTTTCCAATAAAACCAGTAGCTCCGAATATTAAAATTTTCATGTCTCCTTTAATATGTTTTTATTATTTCAGTAAAATACTTCCAATTCTCTTTAAAAGTATATTTAAAATTAAAAAAATTCAAAATTAAAAATAAATAGTCCGTTATCACAAACGTAGAGAACCTTTTGCGATCATTTCTTTTTAAGTAAAGCACTCTGCTGGTATGAGTCATTATTCTTTTTTTATTGGAATAGTTTACAATCGTCTTACTGCTCGCCTCTTCCAGGTGGATGATATTGGTCTTTGTATAAATATACTGTTTATATCCAAGGTTACTGATTCTTTTCTGCAGATCTGTCTCTTCATAATACATAAAGAACTTGTGAAAGAAGCCATCTAACTTTTCAAACAAAGATTTTCTCATAAACATATCGGCTCCTATAACATAATCTATTTCAAAATACGTTTTGCTGAAATCGTAAACTTTTTCTTCCTGCAAAAGTATAAAAGATGAAACGAAAGGAATTTGTTTCCATACTTTATTTTTTTCGTTAGAACACGTTGGAAAACTGTTTCCGTATCCGTTGATCGTATGGTTCTTATCAATCAGCGGGCATCCCAATACCCCTATATTCAACTGATCTTCATTATTCACAAAAAAAGAATGAAGCTTGGTAATAGAATCTTCAATTAGGAGTGTATCTGAATTCAAAAAGAATAAAAACTCTCCTTCTGCTTGCTGAACCCCTAAATTATTTGCTCTCCCGAAACCTAAATTGGTATCGGAATAAATATATTTAATTCCCTCAAAGTTTTCAAAATGCTCTTTTGATCCATCTGTTGAAGCATTATCAACGAGAATAATTTCGTGGCTTATATCTTCTGTATATTTCTTGACAGAATGTATACAATCAGTCGTTAGCTGTTTTGTATTATAATTTATTATGATAATTGAGCAAGTCATTTATTACGTAATTTTAGTAATCTATAGTTTTAAAAGCTTATTATTCAGCTTATCGATTATTATAGGCCAATAGTATTTGGAATAAACATATTCCGCCCCTTCCCGACTTAATTTTTCTAAATCATCTTTAGCGATTGTCTCTTTAATTTTCACGGCAAGGTCATCCGGATTCTGGTAATTGAAAACAGCAGCATACTTCCAGTTATCTGTAATTTCCTTACATGGATTCAGTGGAGTTGAAATGATAAAACATTTATTGGAAAGAGCCTCCAGATAAACAAAACCGAAAGATTCTGACAGCGATGCAAATAAAAATAGTGCTGATTCTTCGTAAAGCTTTGCCAGTTCCATCCGGTCATAGACTGCACCGGCAAGGATAATCCTATCTGCAAACCCAGCATATTTATCTGTAATATTCCTGATAGCTGATAAGAATTTTTCACTGTACGCACCTACCAAAACAAAATCCCAGTCGTTATCCGGATTTTGTTTACAAAATGTCAAAAATCCTTCAATAAGCGTGAGATTAGATTTTCCGGGATCATCCAGCCTTGAAACAGTAATACATCTTTTTTTCTTTTTACCATAAGGAACATTGGAGATCTTTTGAGAATAAAAACCATTGGAGATCAGAAAAACTTCTTTTCCGAAAATATTTTTCTCATTTAATGCGTTTACTATACTCTCTATCTCAGCAGAAATGATGTCCACATACTTTACCAGATGACCGATGAGTTTCCTTTTTAAGCCTGTATACTCCTGATCGAGTATGGAATCGTTGGCATCCAGTTTTATATAACTTTTACCTCTTCCGAAAGTAAGCACCTTAAATATAAAGCATAGCAGTACTTTCTGTAAAGAAAAGTGGTAAAAATTGATAACATCAATTTTTCTCAGATGTAACAATAGGAAAAATAAGATGTTTAGTGTTTCATTTCCAGAGAATACTTTTTTTATTTTTAAAGTTTTCAGTCCTCTAACGTCAGATTCCAGATAAGGAAAAGGACCGTCTGAATATCCTGCAATATAGGAGTCATAATGATGATTTTTATAAAGCAGATAGGGGATCATGCCCACATCTTTGATGAGATGGATATTTTCGCAATTCGGAAAAATTGTTACAAAAGTCTTTTTCTTCTTTGAAAACATCATTTTCTAAGTTGTTTTATTTTTTGACTTATCAGTTTTAAAATTATCTGTCTTTCTTCAAGCCTGAAAATATAGCTCAGAATAAACAGCAAAATCGCCAGAACACCTGCCTGAAATATCACTTCCGGATATGGACTTGTAAAACTGACTGAATGGCGCATTCCAAAATACATAATGGAAACGATAATGATTACAAGAAGAAAGTATCTTGGCTCAATATTAAGATCTTTTCTAAACGGATATTTCAAATACATAAAGTAGGCGAATATGCTATGAGAAAAAAATATGGAGATAGGGAATATATAAATTCCACCTAATTTTACGAACAGAAAATTTATAGTAATAACAGCAATCTGTGTAGCCATTCCTATAAACGCGTAATACTTTTGATTTTCAGAGGATAATAAACTCATACCAAAAATAACATATCCGAATATTCCTAAAAGTGAAATCCCGTACAGTATGGAAAGATCTGCAATGCTTATAAGTTCTTCCGTAGAAATACTTCCTCTATCATAAAGAATCTTCACCATAGGTAAAGAGGCTCCCGCAATAAAAGCAGTGATAAAAGAAATAATAAGCAATCCAAGCTGAAACATTTTTCTGAACTCATCATTATAAAGATCTTTATCTCCTTTTATATAATACTTTGATAATACAGGTACCAAGATGGTTGTAATAATACTTACCACAATTCCATACATCAAGGTAGGTATCCTGTTAGCATAATCAAGTGAGGAAATAACCCCTTCTCTTATTCCTGATGCTAAAATTTTCTCTACCAATGAATTGATCTGTCCGAAAAAATACGGTAAAAAAAAGGGAATGGCAAAAAGGAAAAAAGTTTTAAAGCCATCGAATGAAAAATTCCAGTTTGCTTTAAATAAGGGAATTTTTTTCTTTATGATAAAAAAGACGATAAATGCAATAAGCAGTAGTGTAGAAATATAATATGACAGAGGCAGAGAAAGAATGCCCATTCTTTCCACGAAAAAATAGATCAGTGCAATATTAATAATTGTGCTGAAAAATCCTGAAACCTCGGCGATAAAAAAAATTTCATACGCATTCAAAATACTGATTCCTATCGACATCAATTGGTTAAAAAGCAGTACCGGAGCTACATAATAGATCATTCTAACCAATACCAGACGCTGGGAAACATCGTAGTCAGGAGCTATTAAATATGTGAAATAATCCGGAAAGACCAAAATACCCCCTACCAGTAATACTGAGAAAAGAATGAAATATGTGAGCAAAGACTGTGTCTTTACCAATGCAGTTTCTTCAGAATTGTTTTCTTTGAGAAAAATAAATTTTGTTCTGAACGTTTCATTTATAGGTCCCCATAGTGCAGCATCTATTGTAGACATTGTAGTAAATGCCAAAATCCATACATCCTTTTCCAAAGACACCCCAAAATATTTGGCAGTCATAGAAAGAAGAATAATATTTAAGGGTATTTTTATTAACTTTAAAATGAAAAGTAAAACTGCTTTTTTTCTCATTAAGTATTCTTTGAAACAATAGAATTATTTTCGAAAAATCTGAAAAATCATTTTATTATTTCTTATTTTAATTGATATAATTTTTAACAAAATTCTTTAAATCTTTACGATTAATTCCATAGTATGGAATATAACTTAAAGATTCTTTATTTGCTAAAATCATGTATACGCCGATAATTATGCTTATAGTCTTGCATCAACAGTATCTCTTTCCAAGAATGCTTTTACATCAAATAAAACTGATTTCTCAGTTTTTAATGAAATAATATCTAAATTCTTAAACTCTTTATGAGAAACTGCCAAAATAATAACTTCATACTTTTTATCTTCTATAAAATCTTCAAGAGTTTGAATATTATATTCAGATTTTACTTCATCCTGATCTGCCCAAGGATCATAAATATCTACATTAAGATTATATTGCTTAAGTTCGGAATAGATATTTACAACTTTAGTATTCCTTATATCCGGACAGTTTTCTTTAAACGTAATCCCTAAGATTAAAGCATTTGCATTTTTAATCTGAATCCCTTTTTGAATCATTAACTTAATAACTTTTCCAGCAATAAATTCAGGCATCATGTCGTTTACTCTTCTTCCACTTAAAATTACCTGTGGATGATAACCAAGTTGCCCAGCTTTATGTGCAAGATAGTAAGGATCTACAGAAATACAGTGCCCTCCCACTAAACCCGGACGGTATTTTAAAAAATTAAATTTTGTACCTGCTGCCTCTAAAACATCATGAGTATCAATACCTATTCTATCAAATATCAAAGCTAATTCATTAACAAAAGATATATTTACATCCCTTTGGGCATTCTCAATTGCTTTAGAAGCTTCTGCAACTTTAATACTAGGAGCCTTGTGGGTTCCTGCTTTAATGATTAATTTGTATAGCTGATCTATATCTTCTGCAATTTCAGTAGTAGATCCTGATGTAACTTTTTTAATTGTCACTAAAGTGTTTACTTTATCTCCGGGAACGATTCTTTCTGGAGAATAACCAACAAAAAAATCTTCATTCAGTTTTAATTTTGATTCTTTTTCTAATATAGGAATACATTCTTCTTCTGTACATCCTGGATAAACTGTAGATTCATAAATAATAATGTCTTGTTTCTTAATAATTCCCCCCAACATCTTACTTGCCTTAATTAAAAGACTAAGATCCGGAGAGTTAAATCTATCTATAGGTGTAGGAACTGTTACTATATATATATTTGCCTCTGCAATTTCTTCCAGAGAACTGGAAGGAATATAACCTTTCTGAAAATTACTCTCTAAAGCAATTTTTAACTGTTCTTTTATTTCATCAGAATCGGCTTCTAGGGTATGGTCTTCACCATTATTGAGCTCTTTAACTCTCTGCTCATTAATATCAAATCCATAAACTGGTAAAAATTTAGAAAACTCAAGAGCTAGAGGCAGGCCTACATATCCCTGGCCGATTACAGCAATTTTATAGTGTTTGGGTAAATTCATCATTCTTTATTAAAAATACCTTTTATTTTATCTAAAAAGTTTTTGTTCTCTGTTGCCTTGTATCCGTACCCATATTTATTTCCGTAGGCAAAATACTCTTTACTTACATCATTAAGTACGAAAGCAACATTTTTTATTTTATGTGTTTCTATTTGTTTGTTTGCAAAATCTATTAACGTTTTTTCTGTATGTCTAGATCGGGTTACATACAGTGTAACGTCTGCCATATTAGCAATGAGTAAAGTATCCGTCACCAGCATAAGCGGTGCTGTATCAATAATGATATAATCATACGTTCCCTGCAGATCTGCAAGAAGATCCTCGTATCTTCCGTTAGACAGCAATTCCGTAGGATTTGGAGGTATGCTTCCAGAAAATATAACATCCAGATAAGGATTAAATGCACTCTGATGCACAATGTCTTCTACAGAAATTTGGTCATCATAAAGAAACTCCGTAAGTCCGGCAAGCCCTTTTCTGGTAGTATTGTATCTCTGTAACTGAGGGTTTCTGATATCCGAACCGATGATGATGATCTTCTTTTTAGGTGTAGCCATCGTTAACGCAAGGTTTACAGAAACGTGTGTTTTACCTTCTCCTTTTACAGTGGAAGTAACAAATACCGTTCTTCCTTTTTTAATGTTCTTAGGAAACATAAAATTCATATTGGTAATTAAAATCCTGAATGATTCAGCCATAGGAGATAGATCGTTCATTCTTACCAACTCATCCTGGCCTCTTTCCATACTGGGAATTTCGCCGATGATAGGTTTTCTGTTGGTAAGTTTTTCCAGATCATGTTTTGTTTTTACCTTATCGTTAAAAAGCTGTTGAAGATAAATAAAAACAATCGGAAGCAAAAGACCTGCTACAAGTCCGGAAAGTAAAATTACCCCAGATTTTGGTGAAACTTTCATTCCAACATAAGCTTTGTCCACAATTCTTGCTTTTGCTGATGTAACAGCCATCGATATTGCAGTTTCTTCTCTCTTCTGCAACAATAGAAGATACAATGATTCTTTGATCTGCTGCTGACGTTCAATACTTCTGAATAGTTTTTCCTGAGCCGGTACTTGGGATATTCTGCCAGAAATATTATTCTGTTCGGCAGAAAGACCATTTCTTGCTAACTGAAGTGCCGTTCTGTTCTTTTGTAAACTCTGCATTACAGAAGTCCTAATATTATTTATCTGTTTTGTAATATCAACAACAAGAGGGTTTTCTGGTGTAGCGTTCTGAAGAAGTTTATTTCTTTCCAAAACCAACTGATTATACGTTGAAATATTGGCAGTAGCGCCTGGATTATTCAGACCAAGATTACTCGGAAGGGTCTGGTTAGAGTTCTGATTAGAAACATATCCTAGCAAAATATCCGTAAGTTCCAACTGTGCATTAATTTCAAGTTCTTTACTTTTTGCCTCAGTATTAGTCTTAAGTCCCAATTGAACTTCGGTTTCTATATCAGATATTCTATTGGACTTTTTAAACTGTTCTTTCTGGTTTTCTACATCGCCCAAATCTCGTCCAACCTGATCTATTCTTTCATTGATAAACTTAGCTGTATTTCTAAACTCTGTATTTTTATCCTCAACAGCATCTTCATTATACACCTGAACAAGCTTATTGATAAATGCTTTCGCTTTATCCACTTCGGCATAATTCATTGATAATTTTATAACAGTAGCATCTTTATTAATCAGACTAACATTAAGAGCAGACTGAAAGGCATTTGTTCTGTCATCTAAAGTAGAAATATCCAATAAAAGATCCGTAATACTTTTTTTAGACCTGTAATTCGCATTTCTCAATATCATTATATTGGCAAAAGGTAAACTGATTACTTTATTATATGAGGATTTTACAGGGGACATTCCTTCAGCAGAAAGTGTAAGCTCATTTCCGTTAATCTTTAAATTGATCAAACGGGAAGCATTGCCTGAAAATTCTTTTTCCTGAACAATAACGACTCTTATTGGAGAAGTCTCTTCGAAAAGTTCGTTTTTCAGATCGCCATTATAAATATTTGTTTCTAAACCTAAAACTCTTACTACTTCACGTACAAGTTTTTTGGATTTAAAAATTTCCATCTCGTTCTCCACCCCATTACTCCCGATCTTTCCAATACCCGAGATATCTCTTAACGTTGCAAAGTCCTGTGTTCCGCCGCTGTTCGCTTTTGAATCTTTAATTAAAACTGTTGATGCAACTTCATATACAGCCACTTGTTTTTTTAAATATAAATATGCTATTAAAAGTGAAACTACAGCCCCAATTAAGAACCAAAACCATCTTTTTAGATAAGGATGTATTATTTCTCGTATATGTAATTCTATCTCTTTTGTCTCTACAAAATTATTTTTTTGTTCCATTCTTTTTATTTCTTAAATAAACCTACGACTACCGCAATAGCAGTAACACCAATTGAAATTGCAGATAAAATAAGTGGAGTATTTGGGTTTTGCTTTGAAGCAATATCTTTTGTATTATTTGCAGAAACTATAATAGCATCTCCTTGCCTCAGATTATAATAAGGAGAATTAATCAGGTTAGCATCTTGCAGGTTTATCCTCCCATGAGTAATTTGCCCATTTTCCGTTCTTATTATTAATATATCATTTCTTTTTCCATATATAGTAAGATCTCCAGCCATGGCCAATGCATTCAATATTGTAGCCTGTCCATTTGCCACAACATAATCACCTTGCCTGTTTACTTCACCCAAAATTGAAATTTTGAAATTTGAGAGTCTCACAGAAACACTAGGATTAATAACAAATTCTTTTATTTTGTCTCTTAGTTCATCTTTAAATTGAACTAAAGTTTTATTTTTTGTATTTAATTTTCCTAAGATAGGAAAATCTATATCACCATCAGAATCTACAATATAAGTTGGTCCAGAAATATTTGCCGATCCCTGACCTGGAGTATTTCCACCTGCGAATGTATTATTCTGAATAAACTCTGAGGATGAAAAATTTTGATTAAATGGTTTAACAACATCTAAATCTTTAGCCGTAATAAGAATAACAAGCTGATCTCCCGATTGAATTGTATTTTGAGAATTTTTAGCAGAAGCTTCTATGGCAACATTTTCTATATTCTGCATATAATTCAGATCGTTGTGTGCGTTGGGATTTGTTTTGCACGAAACTAATGTAACTGCCAGTAATACAGCCAGTATTTTACCTTTCATCATATTTTAAAATTGTACAAATATACATTTATTATTTTTCTATTTATCCAGTATTTCATAAATAGAATTGTTACTTCTAAATTCAGGAACTATAGTTTTCAAAATTCTTACGACTTCTACCTTATCTCTTTTGATAGCAGCTTTGGTAACCAGATTCACCATAGATTCAATTTCAGAAAATACCATACTCGGATCTTTTGAGATCATAATCTTTTCGTTATGAGTCGGCAATGTTTTTGCATCATCACTCAAAAGCTCTTCATATAATTTTTCTCCGGGCCTTAAACCTGTATAAATAATTTTAATATCTATATTAGGCTCAAATCCTGATAATTTTATCATTCTTCTCGCGAGATCCAAAATTTTTACGGGTTCTCCCATATCAAAAACGAAAATTTCCCCGCCGTGTCCCATGGTTCCGGCCTGAAGAACAAGTTCACAAGCCTCCGGAATCGTCATAAAATATCTTACAATATCAGGATGCGTAATCGTAACGGGACCTCCTGCTTCAATTTGCTTTTTAAAATGAGGAATTACCGATCCGTTAGATCCTAAAACGTTTCCGAATCTTGTTGTAATAAATTTGGTTTTGTTTCCTTCCACATTTTGTAAAGACTGAACAAATAATTCCGCAGCTCTTTTTGAAGCTCCCATCACATTGGTAGGATTTACAGCTTTATCTGTTGATACCATTACAAACCTGTTCACATTATACTTACTGGAAAGTGTTGCAATGATTCTTGAACCTAATACATTCACTATAATACCTTCGTGTGGATTTTCTTCAACCAATGGCACGTGTTTATATGCCGCAGCATGATAAACCATAGAAAAATTATAGGTTTGGAACAATGGTTCTATTCTATGCTTATTGGAAACATCCGCCAATACAAATTTAAAGGTGATATGAGGAAATTTTTCTCTCATTTCAAGCTCTATATCATACAGAGGTGTTTCAGCCTGATCTAATACAACGATAAGAGAAGGATTAAATTGTGCAACCTGTCTGACAATTTCACTCCCAATGGAACCTGCACCTCCGGTTACTAAAATTGTCTTGTTAAAATGTCTGCTTCGCACATCTTCACTTTCAATTTTAATTGGTTTTCTGTTCAACAAATCTTCGATCTGAAGATTTCTGATGGAACCTCCAAGATCACTGTCTCTAAGTTTCTGAACGGAAGGAGCTTTAAAGATGTTGAAATCTTTTTCAAGAAATAAATTTACCCAGGAATTCATTTCATCTTTAGACATCATTTCTTTTATAATGATGACTCCGTCTACTAAAAGTTCTTCTTTCGAATGTTTTTCAATTTTTTCCTTTGAAAGGATTGGCTTTCCTAACAACGATGCTCTTTTAGAATCTGTTCTCTGGGTTAAAAAACCTACAACATGATAAGGAAGACTTGGATTGTCTAAAATAGCTCTCGCGATGGCAATAGACTGTTCATCGATTCCTAAAACAAGAATTCTCTTTTTAAGTGTACTTCTTCTATATTCTCTTACGATATGAAAAAATTCTTTCACATATAATCTGAAAAGAAATAATCCCATGAATGAGATGATGAAATACAATATCAGATAGGGCGTTAAAATAAATTTTCCGCCGGTGAACCAGAAATAAAAGATATTGATTGTAGCTACTGTAACCATTGTACAGAAGCATGACGTCAAAAGTTTAAACAGATCCGTAAAAGTAGAATGCCTTATAATTCCTGCATATGTTTTAAAAACATACATAAATAAAGCATTTATAACAATAATTGATAGGAATACCAGACTTTTATCATCATAGATAAATTCACGTTGGGTAATTTTCTCTATAATATAGGTAGATAAAAATAACGATACTACCAGAATAATAATATCAATTACTAATATTATCCATCTGGGCAGATATCTTACATCCGAGAGACTGACAACATTATCTCCTCCAAAAATCTTCTTCCTAAGAGAATCGTACATTGTCTATATTTGTGTTCATATATTTTTAAAATTAAAGTCGGGCAAAAAAAAACAATCCCATTTATCTTCGCGTAAAATTACAATAAAATTTCATCGATTTTTGAATTAATACCAAATTTAATTTCTGTAATTATATAATGTTCTGGTAATTCTCTCTTTACACTTTTCTGTAATATTACTTCCCGAAGGAAGGCACAAACCTTTATCAAAAAAAGTACCAGAAATATTGTTTCCAAAAAAAACACACTCTTTATATAATGGCTGCAAGTGCATCGGTTTCCACAAGTATCTGGTTTCTATATTATTCTCAGAAAATATATTTCTCAATTTTTCTTTATTCCAGTGTAAACCATCAATTAAAATCACATTTAACCAATAATTTGAATAAAATTTTTCAGAAGGTTCAGAAAATAAATTCAGATCATCAAAATGATTAAATAAATCCTCGTAGAATATATGGTTTTCTCTTCTCGACTGTATTCTTTTTTCAAAAAACTCCATCTGTCCTCTTCCTATTCCTGCATGTATATTGCTGAGCCGATAATTATAGCCTACTTCAGAATGACTGTAAAAATCCTCATTTTCCTTTGCCTGTGTGGCAAGATAAAGAGCTCTGTCTTTAACAGATTTATTCTTGGAAACAAGAATGCCTCCTCGAGAAGTCGTAATAATTTTATTTCCATTGAAACTTATAATAGATAAATCGCCAAAAGTTCCACATGCCTGATTGTTATATTTACTTCCTAAAGCTTCTGCACTATCTTCAATGAGAGGAATATCATATTTTCTTGAAATTTCCAGAATTTCATCCACCATAAAGGGCATTCCATAAAGACTTACTGCAATAATTGCCTTGGGCTTTTTTCCTTTCTGCAGACAATATTTTACAGCATCTTCCAATGCATTAGGGCAAATATTCAAAGTAGAAGGTTCACTGTCTACAAGAACCGGAATGGCATTTAAATATACAACAGGATTTACAGATGCCACAAAAGTAAAAGACTGGCAGATTACAAAATCTCCCTTTTCCACATTTAATAATCGTAAAGCTAAATGAATGGCAGCAGTTCCGGATGAAAGAGCAGTTACACAGGTATTTTCTCCCAAATATTCTTCGAGATCCTTTTCAAAAACATCTATATTGTTTCCCAACTGAGAAATCCAGTTGGTATCGAATGCTTCATGTATATATTTCAGCTCCGTTCCTCCCATATGTGGTGGTGAAAGCCAGATTCTTTCTTCTTTCAAAATAAAACAATTTTATCATTTATGTGGCTCCAAAATTATCAATAATTTTCTCATATTCAAAGCCCCTGCTTATTAAATATTTTATTGTTTTTGCTTTTCTTTGATAATCCTTCAATCCACTCTGCTTATCATAGTAATCCTGATAAATTTTACGGATCGTTTTTTCATAATCATCCTCATGAATTTCATCAAAACATGTACTGATTAATTTATCGGAAATCTGTTTTTGTTTCAGATGAATTTTAATTTTCGTCTTTCCCCAGTGTTTGATGTAAAATTTACCCCTGATGTAACTTCGCGTAAACCGTTCTTCATTCAGATAATTTTCTTTCATCAGATAAAGCATAATTTCTTCCTTCGCTTCATCAATTAAAAGAAATTCTCTCATTTTCTGCTCAACTTCTGCATGACAGCGATCCTGATACACACAATAGTTTACCAGTTTCAGTTTAATCTCATCAAAAGTAAAAGACTTCTTCTCCATATATTTTTTACACAAAAAAGAATGAGCAAAAGCCCATTCTTTATTATTTATTTCTTTGAAAATTAATAGTTGAATAAAGCTTTACCTTCCATTAATTCATTTACTTTTTTTCTTACCGAAGAAATTACTTCTTCATTTTTGATATTATCTACCACATCAGAAATTAATCCTGCAATGGTATCCATATCATTCTCCTTCAGACCCCTTGTCGTAATAGCAGCCGTTCCTAATCTGATTCCTGAAGTGGTGAATGGTGATTTATCATCAAAAGGAACCATATTTTTGTTACAGGTAATGTCTGCAAGAACCAAAGCTTTCTCTGTTTCCTTTCCGTTTACATTTTTATTTCTAAGATCTACCAACATTAAGTGGTTGTCTGTTCCACCGCTTACAATATCAAACCCTCTGTCGATCATTGCTTTTGCCAAAGCCTGTGCATTAGCCTGAACCTGCTTCGCGTATGTTAAGAACTGATCGTCCAAAGCTTCTCCGAAAGCAACTGCTTTACCCGCAATAACGTGTTCCAGCGGACCTCCCTGAATTCCCGGGAAAACAGCTCCGTCCAGAACCTGACTCATCATCTTAGTTTCTCCTTTTGGCGTTTTATGACCATAAGTATTTTCGAAATCCTTCCCCATCATGATCATTCCTCCTCTTGGTCCTCTCAGCGTTTTGTGAGTGGTTGTGGTTACTACATGACAGTGTTCAAAAGGATTATTTAAAAGACCTTTTGCCACCAAACCGGCAGGATGAGCAATATCTGCCCAAAGTGTAGCTCCGATTTCGTCTGCAATTTCTCTGAATTTTGCATAATCCAGATCTCTTGAATATGCAGAGAAACCGGCAATAAGCATTTTAGGTTTTTCTCTTAAAGCCACTTCTCTCATCTGATCGTAATCAATAAGACCAGTTTCTTTCTGAACTCCGTAAGAAACCACATCATACTGAATTCCTGAGAAATTAACCGAAGAACCGTGCGTAAGGTGACCTCCCATGGAAAGATCCATCCCCATTATTTTATCTCCGGGTTTCAAAACTGCCAAGTAAACTGCCGCATTCGCCTGAGATCCGGAATGAGGCTGAACATTTGCATACTCTACACCGAAAAGCTCTTTAGCTCTATTGATCGCCAGAGTTTCAACCTCGTCTACGACTTCACAACCTCCGTAATATCTTTTTCCGGGATATCCTTCAGCATATTTATTAGTCAATACGCTTCCCATAGCTTTCATTACATTATCAGAAACAAAGTTTTCCGATGCAATCATCTCAATGCCATGAGTTTGTCTTTGTCTTTCTTTTTCAATCAGGTCGAAAATAATGTCCATTTTACTTTTAGTTTTAGAAATTTTTCATGCCAAAAGTACGAAATTTTCACCGAGATTTCAGCATTCGGAATAATGATTTTAAAACTGATTTTCAACTACAGATTACTCTATTTTTGTTTTAAATATAAACTTGCCTTCACCAGAAGAATAAGAACCGGAACTTCTACCAAAGGACCGATAACTCCCACAAAAGCCTGTGCAGAATGAATTCCGAAAACAGCAATACTTACTGCGATAGCCAGTTCGAAATTATTTCCGGTAGCTGTAAAAGCAATTGCAACATTCTTATCATAAGGAACTTTCATCATTTTATTCATCAGAAAACTGATAAAAAACATAATAATAAAGTAAAAAATCAGCGGAACCGCCACTTTCAACACATCTATCGGAAGCTCCAAAATCTGATCTCCTTTAAGACTGAACATCAGCACAATCGTAAATAATAAAGCATACAAAGTAATCGGAGAAATTGCCGGAATAAATTTCCTGTTGTACCAGTCTTTTCCTTTAAATGAAATAAGAAGATAGCGAGATAAAAATCCGGCCAGAAACGGAATTCCTAGATAGATCAGTACACTTTCCGTGACTTCACGCATTGGCACAGAAATACTGAAATTTCCAAGACCTAATTTCTGAGGAAGCACATTAATGAAAAGCCATGCAAAAAAACTGTAGGAAAAAATCTGAAAAACACTGTTCAATGCCACCAAAAGAGCAGCATATTCGCGATTTCCTCTTGCGAGATCGTTCCAGACAATTACCATGGCAATGCATCTTGCCAAACCAATCAGGATAAGACCGATCATGTAATCCGGTTCATTTTTAAGAAAAATTACTGCCAGAACAAACATTAAAACAGGTCCCACAATCCAGTTTAAAAACAGAGAAACTGAGATTACTTTTTTATCTTTAAAAGCCTGTGGAAGGAGACTGTAATCTACTTTGGCCAAAGGAGGATACATCATGAGAATTAATCCGACAGCCAAAGGAATATTTGTAGTTCCCGAAGAAACAGATTGCGTAACCCGGGAAATTTCAGGAAAAAAGTAACCCAAAGAAACGCCGACAATCATTGCCAGAAAGATCCAGAGCGTTAAATATCTGTCTAAAAACTTTAATTTAGGATTCATCTACAATCTATTTGAGAAAATACATAAAACATTTCTGAAGCAATCTCCAGACTTCTTTTTTCATAAACCTCAGTTTGTTGGGGAGTGTTATCCGAAACTTTAGGATCTTCGAAAGTAAGCGGAACTCTTTTTTCGGCTCCGGGAATAAACGGGCAGCCTTCATCAGCAGAAGAACAGGTCATTACAGCGGCAAAACTACGTTCAGGATTAAACGGATCATCGTATTTTTTGGAAAAACCAATCAAAGGCAATGTATTTTCATCAAATTTTATGGCATATACAGGATTTTTAGTTTCACTTAATTTCCAGATCTCAAAACCTGCATCAGATAAAGTTTCCGCAATTTTCGGAAACAGTTCGGTAACTTCCGTTCCTCCCGAATAACATTGTACATTCGGGATTTCATAATAATGTGCTGCAACCTTTGCCCAAATCTGTGACAAATGGCTTCTGCGCGAATTGTGAGTACAGATAAAATTAAGGCGCACTTCTTTATTCTCTCCCGTTTTTTGCTGAATATAGTCAGTGAGACTTTTTAAAACCACTTTTCGCTCTTCGCTGATTTTTTGCTGAAGAACTTTTTCTAGGTAAACAGATAATTTCGGATTCATACAGTTACTTTAAATTAACAGCATCCCGAGTTCGGAGCGCATTGAGATGTTTTATGACCAAGCTCTTTCAGACTTAATTTTTCCTTTTCCTGCGGAATTCCACATGAATCCTGTGCAAGACAGGCAGTCTTTTTATTTTTAAGGATAAAATGTTTTCCATTAAATTCAAGGTCATACTTACCAATCGTTGTATCCTGATATTCCACTTCAATCTCTAAATCTTTAATGCCCAGTTTCTCTTCCGAAAGCTGAATAATATGAAGAAGTTTCCCCGGCTTCAGACGATGCTCATCATCTTCTGCATTCCAAAGCTGAAAATTGACTTTTTCTTCTTTTCTGATGGTTCCTCCGCAATCGACAAAATTTTTGCTTACCATCCCTATTTCTGTTACATGAAAATGTCCCGGTACAAAAGTTCCGTTTTCCAACTGAAATTCAACATTATCCAACGTTGGAAGGATATTTTTGATCTGTTCAAGCGTCATATTTTTTATTTTTAATTGTTAAAAAAATTATAATTAATCATATATTACAATATCGCAATATTACGATAATTGAAGACAAAAAAATTTAACAGCACTTTTGCTTTTTAACAGTAGAAATTACTTTTGAAAAAAATACATTCAGTACCTCAAATGCATTCTCATCAATACAGTAACAGATAGAATTTCCTTCAATATTTCCTTTGATAAGTCCGGCATTCTTTAATTCCTTCAGATGTTGGGAAACTGTAGGCTGTGCCAAAGGAAGTTCATTGACAATATCTCCGCAGATGCACTCATTTACCTTCAGCAAATATTCAATGATAGCGATTCTCGCAGGATGCCCTAAAGCTTTTGCAATGGTAGCAATTCTGTTTTGTTCATCTGTAAAAAAATCTGTTTTTGTAGCTCCCATATTCAAACTATATCGCAATATTACGATAAATAATTTTCATTGACAATATTTTTTAAAAAAAATTCTAAAAATCTGAGGAGAATTATTAATTATAAGAGACTTATTTGGCATTCAGAAATTCATAAGGATTTGTAATGAAATCAATGAAAGCTAAATCCATAACGAAGAATTTCATCTTGTAATCGAATTATTTTTTGAGACCAATAAAAGACTCTTTCCATCTTATCAGAAAAATCCTCTTCAGATGAATTTTGATAAACACTTTGATAATTCTTATACATTTCCAACCTATCGATTAAATATTCTTCATAATCTTTCAGATTTTGAGGAATATAACCTGGTCCCTCACAGCCACAAGAATGAAAAACTTTCCCGATTCTGTAAAGACTTTCAACAATTTTCCATTGTTTAGAAGCGCTTTTCTTTGGTGCTTTAAAATCCAGTCCTAAATCTGCCATCAAACTTGAACATTCAGGACATTTTATCTCGCGGTTTTCTATTTCTGAAATTACTTTTTCTAACTGATCTTGCTCTTTTTTTACAAAAATTGACGAGACATTTCGAATATTGAATCCGTTAATCTTATGAAAATTTTTATCTTCTCTGATCCTTTCTAAAATATCAGAAGAATGAGTCTGCTTAAAAGATTTTCTATATTTGAAACATACAAAATGAGATTTATATGTCTTTCCTGCGTATCTGCATATATACACTGGTTTAATTCTACTCAAATATATTGTTAGTTAGCCAAATCAACAAGTAAGATTCTATAAAAATATATACACTTATAATAATTCGTTCTCAAACGCAGATCATATTTTCAGGAGCTTTATCCCGCTATCCACTTCTACTCCTCGCGCCCGGCTTTCCGAGCTAATGCCTTCTTTCCCAATCCCGCTGCGGGGTAACCGTTTCTATCGCGGCTAGGAGATGGCAGACAATATTGATAATTGATGAGTAATGGGTAATGGGCAATGATGAATGATAATTGATGAATGATTATATCCTCGGGTTTCTTTACTTTTCTCTTTTTACTTGCTTCTTTTTACTTGTTACTTTTCTCCTTGTTCTATTTACTTTTCCCTTTTTACTTTTTACTTTGTTCTATTTCCTTTGATAAGGGATAGATT